>NZ_JWIM01000047.1:0-60391 GCF_002896535.1 Mesotoga sp. B105.6.4
AAAGAATCTTCGAAGCAAGAGGTAGTGATTTGGCTTTCATGTAGTAACTTTGCTCACCATGACTGAACTTCATCACTTTGAGTGAGTTTATCGCTCGTTGTATCTCCTGGGTTGAAGTGTGTATTCCTTTCTTTCTCATTCTGAACTCAAGCTCTCTTTGCACCAAGAATGCAAGGAAACAAACAACGAAATGACCCTTTATCCTTCTTGGTGTCCAGTGGAACATCGGTCTCACTTCATTTCTGGCATGTCTCTACCTTCGACTATTGATGCTCGCATTCCCCTGAGTGCATAAGTTGCAGGGGATAGTTTACCAACCAGCTGCATCCACAACGGTAGTACATCTATTTCGTAATACACCCCCGAAAACATGAGGAGCAAAGCCTGAAAGATGTGCACTACCTGAACTCCCTTCTCAGGTGAAATCAGGGGCAGTACTGCAGCAACTATTCCCAGTCCTACAAATGAGAAGCTCGATACTGCAAGAATCCCGGCTGCCGAAAAGAAGTTAGCTCTACCCTGGTTCAGATCAAAGAATATCGAAACTACGATCAATATCAGTCCGCTTCTCAGTATTCCATAAAGAAAGGCATAGCCACAAGTACTCAGCAGATGGGATGCCCTTCTAACAGGTGCCATGAATGTATCTCTATCGTCTCTTCCCACCTCTTTCAGGCAGCGGTTTCGGCCACTATCTCAAAGAGAATAGAGAGATAGCCCCAGAGTATCGATCCGAGCAACATGTAGAGGATCAAGTAACTAGTATCAAGTTTTGCTCCGGAAAACGATTCGACACCCTTACCAATGAACCCCATAGTCACAGAGTTTGCGATAGTATAAGCGAAGAATACGACTTCCCATTTCCAGTACCTCTTTGTGAAGTTGAAGTTCCTTTCAATGAAGGCCCAAGAGGCTCGGAGCTCTCGAGCAGTTGACTGCGAACTCATGCCGACTCTACCTCCTGATACTCTGCTTCCTCCATGCTCACACCGGTGAACTCGAGAAGGGCATCTTCGAAGCTCGGGTTCTCAATCCTTCCGAGCAACTGCTTCTTAAGCTCCAATGGTCTTCCGGAAGCTACAATTCTTCCGAGATGGATTATGGCCACATAGTCGCAGAGCTTCTCTGCTTCGTCCATGTTGTGTGTTGTCAGAAGCATCGTCGTGTTCATAGTCTCTTTTACATCTTTTATTAGGTTCTGTACATCTCTTTTTGCTCTTGGATCGAGTCCAGTTGTTGGTTCGTCGAGCAAGAGCATTCTCGGTTCAGTCATAAGAGCTCTAACTATGGCTACCTTTTGCTGCATGCCTCTCGAAAAGTCTTCGAGAGGATCTTTCAGTCTCTTCAGATCCAGACCGAACCTCTCTGCGAGAGAGTTGATCTTCCTCAAGGCTTCTCGTTTTGGTATTCCATAAAGTCCTGCCGCGAAACATAGGTTTTCGACAGCCGACAGTTTTCCGAAAAAACTGGCCTCGACGGATACCCTGTTTATCACTCTTTGAACCGCCGCAGAGTTATTCACTGAGTCATATCGAAAAATCGATATGCCCCCCTGTCAGGTATCAAGAGTGTGGAGGCAATCCTTATAAAGGTAGATTTTCCTGAGCCGTTTGGACCGAGAAGACCATAGATCTCTCCTTCCTTTATTCTTAAACTAACTCCTTTCAACGCTTTGACTTCCTTCTTGTTCTTCTTGAAAGTCTTTACGATACTATTGGCAAGCAAAGCGTCTGCCACTTTTTTCACCTCCTCAAAGATAATGAGGTCTGCTGAATTTGTTTTCCATTTCAACTTTCTGCTTTTCAACCAAACCATCGATAAAAGCACTCTTTGAGCCTCGTATTCTCCTCATAGTTGGGTTTCCTCCTGTTATCTGTTTACTTCGGAAGGTTATCAAGACTTTCCGTTTTGTGTATGAATGGCGGAAGGGCCCCGAAATCGTCACTTCTTTTCTTTCTTAGCGGAACGATTACTGTTGACATATTTACCCCCTTGGCCTTTCGGAGAACCTGTTCTGTTTCCGGCGGGCGAGGCTGGCTGTAACTAATGACGGGCTCTCCTCTCTTCGTTCTTGCATCCATTTGCTTCTCCGTAAAATCCTGCTAACTCAATGACCGCAATTTCCCATGACATTTGATCGCTTCCGATAGTCAAAAAAAAAGACCGTGGCTCTTACTCGCCACGGTCCTTCATTATTCCTTCTCGTTATACGATCTTATACCCCAAACGACGGAAGAAAGCGTGGCATAGCGCGGCATCACCGAAAATCCGGTTGAGGAAAACGGTTGCCTGAACTCTGAATCTAATTAACATCAAAATATACCTCCTTCCATAAGCTATTTTTTGCTGGCAAGTTCTAGCACAACGAGTAAGTATTTTAAACTTCAAAGTCAAAGATTCTCTAAAGCGTATTTTAACTTTAATGACCTTGCTCTGTCATGAGGTAAATAATTCTAGTTCTGCCTAAGATTTCTGAATTAGGGGGAACGGAATAAGCGGTACGACCGAGAGCAAAGTGAGCCAAATTACTCGCTGCAGCTGAGCATTAGACGTCCCGCCCTTCTGTTATTTGAACAGCAGATCAATCAGCTCTCCGTTACTATCAATAACATCGTCTGTAAAAGGGTCGCCAGGAAGTAAAATTACCTCGCCTCGACCCAGGGGGTATCTTCCTGATTCTCCGACCAACCGAGACAGCCCATCAAAGAAGACTCCATCAATCTCTCTTACTTCTTCGGTTATGCGTCCTTCATAGCTGCATGCAATACCCATATCTTCCAATAGCATGTTGTATGTGGACAAAACCTCCTCACTGATCTCTTCACCAGTTCCGGTAATTATTAGTGTCCCCCCATCTTCGACAAACTCTTTAATGATCAGTGCCTGTTGCGGCATGAGCATCTTCAGTCGCTCAAAACTTCCACCTGCACCTGGTAGAGGGAGGAGAAGAACGTTTATAGTATCGAGCTCTCCTGCCTTGAAAATCCTATCGGCAGCAAGAAGCTTATGACCCATATCTTCGAGTGACGTCTGCAACTTGGTTCGTTCGTTACTGGCGAAGTTAACGTGACTCCTATCCAGTAGAATGTTCAATGAAGATGCGCTCCTGATATTGAGTTTCAAAACTGAATATAGAATTGAGTCGAGAAAGAATGATAACTCTCCATCGTATTCCTCTACTTCCCTTCTTAAGTTAATTATTTTGGATTCAAACCCTTGGAGTGTGACGATTTCGCTGTGTATCTCTCCGCGGGAATTGGTAATCTGCAACAATGAAGAAGCCTCTCCTTGCTCAACATTGGAGAGCTGAAAGGAAAGCGTAACGCTCTCTCTCGGCTTCACGCTCTCAGGATAAGCGCTCGGGTTGTGAAGATGGATCGGGTGAGACCTCTGAATCCAGATTGGTGAAGATACCGCTTCCTCACCGTCTTTTCCCCTTGCGTATATGAAGAAGTACTGGAAACCCGTTCTTATATCAACGGCGAGCTCAAGAACACATTCATTGCCGTCAACCAGAAACTCTGCAAACAATCCTTCCAGAGAATAAACCCTGACTATTTCCAGCGGATCGTCTGCTGTATCCTTTATGGAGATACACAAATTAACTTGATCTGTATCATACACGATATCTCCCATGAAGGCTTCTTCGGTCGAGAAGTGAATCAAGATGTCCTTGTCTTCAGTCGCGTAGGTCCTTCGATTGATGAATGCCTCTAAAATCGCTTCTTCTGTCAGCTCGCGCGCATATACGGCTGTTCTGGAATCGTTTGCTCCTCCCCAGTTAGGTTTGTGGTTGTCTTGACCAAGAGTTGCTCCGAGATGCCAACCCTTGCCAAGTGCCTGAAGGTAAGCTTCGAACATCTCGTCTACAATTGTATCGTTTTCCCACCAGTTTCCGTTTCCTACTTCTATAAGGTTCATATGGAGATCTGCTTCCGGAGAGTACTGAAAATCTTTGAAGTTGTCTCCGAAGATTCTCACCGGGTGGTTGAACTGCCCAACTGCGTTACGTTCGATAATCCAGTCGTACAAATCCCATAGATCAGACTTGACTCTATCAGTCCAATCGCTGGTGCCGTAGACGTTGATGTGTCCGGTTCCAGTAGCCGTCCACTCGAATCCGGCAAGTGCCAGGAAATCGGCAGATGATGCTTGCCGGGCCGCCTCTATAGTTGCTGCAAGCTTATCTCTTCCGTCGGGGAGGTCCTGAACGAAGTAATAAGCGTGATCAGTTATAGCAAGAAAGTCAAGATTGGGTACACCCTTTGCATATGAATACGCTTCTTCAGGGAATCCAGTGCCATCAGAATAAGAAGTGTGAGAATGAGGATTTCCAAAGAAAAGCGTTAACTCCCCGCCAACGAGAATTATAGAAGCAAAGACCAGGAGAAACACTAGGATAAAATTCTTCATCAAATCACCCTTTCGCAGTTTGATTGTATGTCGATACGGAAAAAGACAACGATCAGTTGTTAATACAATCTATCTAGGCTGAAGCCTGATTTATCAGAATTCAGACTCCTTTTCGTTCTCTCGTTCACCTAAGTATAGTCTGCTTTGAAACATCTTTGAAAAAGCAGTCCATTTGCTTCCCTTTGAAGCTGTGGAAGCGTTGGTCTCGAAGCTATCAAGCTTCGAATCGAGATTGTCACAAAGCCATATGAGAATTGCTTCGCGGGTCTTTGGAGTAACGGGAGAACCGAACTGCAGTTCCCCATGATGACTCAGAACTATGTGGATCAGTGTCTTTCTTTTTTCTTCAGGAAAACCCTTGATCTTTGAAATCTCAATCTCAATGATTCTTGCGCCGATCGCTATGTGTTCCTCAAGGTAACCCTCATCTGAGTAGTCGAATTCGAATGATTCTGTGGTATATGATATTGTCTTTCCAATATCGTGGAAGAGTCCCCCGGTGATTATGAGGTCCCTGTCGATATTTGCTCTTGATCCAGAAACCTCAGTCAGAGCAAGTGCGTACTTGACTACCGAAAGGCTGTGTTCCGCAAGTCCTCCTATTCTGGCGTGATGATACATTTTGGCTGCCGGCGCTTCAAAGAAGTCTGGGCAAGGCCCGTCCTCTGAAATAAGCTTTTCTGCAAGGGCCTTCAGATAGTCGTCTTTGACAGAATCAATGAGTTCGCGTACTTCCGATACGATTCTCTCAGGATCTTCGACAACCGGAAGTAACTGTGAAATCGAACCGGAACTGTAGTTTTCCATCTCATCTACCGAGAACAGCCTTCTTATTTTAATACTCAACCCGTATCTATCATCCATAAGATAGTCAGCAAGGCCCACATTACCTATCACAGGTTCCAAACAGCCCTGTTCGCTTATCCATGCCTTTGCATCTATTCTGTTTCTGGAGTCTCCGACAATGCAGTCGTAGTAAGGACCTCTACTTCCTTCGACCCTTTTTGAACTGAAAATGAAGAAAAAGCCCTGCTTCGAGTTGACGAAGTTCTCTATTCTGTCGAAGGAAGTATCGTATTTTCTAAGGATTTCGGAAAGCACAGGGTATGTGCCGTTTTTTCCATCAATCATGGCAACTCTCCTTTTCGTGCTTTTTGAAGTCCCCAGGCGAGGTCTATTGATAAAAGAAACGTGCAGCAGCGACCTATTTCTCATTCCTTCTTGAGGTAGACTTCATTAGCAATTTTATCATTATGAAGAAGGCAATCGTAGCGACAAATATCGTAGGATAGCCTTCAAGAAAAATCGCGATGCTCCTAGAGACTGCTTCACTCATTGTCTGTGCTCCTTTCATCTTAAAAAGATCGCCAAGACTATGCTGCCGGCTAGAACGGAGCCGATCTGCCCGGCTACGTTCGCGCCTGTTGCGTACATTATTAAGAAGTTGTTTGGGTCTTCTTCGAGTCCCATCTTATGCACAACCCTTGCCGACATAGGAAAAGCCGATATTCCTGCTGCGCCAATCATAGGGTTAATCTTCTGTTTTCTAAATAGGTTGAAAACCTTTGCGAAAATGATTCCACCCATAGTGTCAAGTACGAAAGCAACTAATCCCATTAGAAGAATCAACAGTGTTCTGGAGTTCAGGAATGCGCTGGCCGTCATAGTAGAACCGATGGCGATTCCAAGAAACAAAGTGATGATGTTTGAGAGCTCGTTCTGAGCAGCATTACTCAACTTGTTCAGAACTCCCGATTCTCTTATCAGATTCCCAAACATGAGCATTCCGATCAGAGCTACACTTACAGGGGCGATGATACCGGCAAGAAGCGTAACAAGAATCGGGAAGAGGATCTTAACGTACTTGGGGACTTTTTCGGTTCTATTATCCATTCTTATTCTTCTCTCTTCCTTGGTGGTAAGCAGCTTAATAATGGGTGGTTGTACTACCGGAACAAGAGCCATATAGGAATACGCGGCGACTGAAATCGGCCCAAGCATGTGAATGGCCAATCTGCTTGCGACATAGATTGATGTCGGACCATCCGCGGTCCCGATTATCCCGATAGCGATCGCTTCTCTTATATCAAATCCAAGCAGAGCAGCCACAATTATCGTCAGAAAGATCCCCAATTGGGCAGCCGCTCCATAGAAGAACATGACCGGTTTTTGAAGAAGAGGTCCGAAATCGATCATCGCTCCGATCCCGATGAAGATCAAGGCAGGAAAGAGCTCATTTGCAATTCCAGCTTCGTATAGGATAGTTAGCACTCCATGTTCTCCAATAGCCGATGATCCCGGAATGTTTGTGAGTATTGCTCCGAAACCGATTGGAAGAAGCAACATCGGCTCGTATTCTTTCTTTATCGCTAGATAGATCAGAACTCCGCCAATAGCAAACATTATCAAGTTTTGCGCGGGAATAACGAAATTCGACAGTAGATTCATCAATGCTGCCTCCCAGAAATGAATTCAACTCCTAGCATGGAGAAATCAAGAACCGGCAAATTCGGAACTGCTTTCTTTATCAATACTAATACAAGCCGAAGGCTTTTGATCAGATGGGACAGATTTCCTGGTTCTTACCGACCTCTGATTCTACATGTTGGAATGAGTAATGTGGTAGGATTTGTAAAGTGAGAAGTTGGCTAGGAGGGGATCTCTTTGCGAGCAAGTTTTCCTGAGGACTTTCTTTGGGGTGTTGCAACGGCTTCTTATCAGATTGAGGGCGCAGACCTGCAAGAAGGTAAAGGGCCTTCGATATGGTCGGATTTCACCCATGAACCTGGACGAATAGATTCCGGGGAAAATGGCGATATTGCCTGCGATCACTACCACAGGTACTTGGAAGACATTGAGCTTATGACTAGGCTCGGAGTGAACTCCTACCGATTTTCCATATCCTGGCCAAGAGTGTTTCCTGAAGGCAGAGGACAGATAAACCAGATGGGAATCGATTTCTACGATAGACTGATTGATGAACTTCTTAAGAGGAGTATTCGGCCTGTTGTTACTCTATACCACTGGGATCTCCCTCTTAAACTGCAGAAAAGATTTAAGGGATGGGAGTCCCGAGAAATAAGGCATTACTTTGGCGATTATTCCAGCAGTATGTTCAGCAAATTCGGTGACAGGGTGAAGCTCTGGATAACTTTGAACGAACCGTATTGCTCATCCCACGTCAGTTACCTCTGGGGGGAACACGCACCCGGAAAGAGAGATTTGAGGATTTCACTTTCCGTTGCTCACAACCTTTTGCTTTCTCATGGTGAAGCGGTGAAGCGTTTTAGGGAGGAAGTAAGAGACGGCATGATTGGTCTAACCAATGTATCTGCTTTTGTTGAGCCTGCTAGCGATTCCGGAGCTGATCTTCGAGCGGCAAGACTCTATGATCAATTCGTAAACGGGTGGTTCTTTGAAACCCCAATCACTGGCGAGTATCCTTCCGAACTCTTCTCAAGGTTCGAGATTGCAGGAGTGAGCCCAACTATCGAAGATGAAGATATGGAACTAATATCCACGCCGTTCGACTTTTGGGGTGTGAATTACTATACAAGAAACCTTGTTAGAAGCCAAGAATCAAGCGTGCTTGGCAGCGAAGTTGTTCAGGGAGACCTCCCGAAGACCGAGATGGGATGGGAGATCTACCCAGAAGGTCTAGAAGGTTTTCTATTCAAGGTCTTCAAAGAATACGGAAGGAAACCGATCTATGTTACTGAGAACGGTATCGCAAGCAAAGATGCTTTGGTTGATGGCAACGTTGACGATGGTCCGAGAATTGATTACCTTAGAAAGCACTTTTCAGCTGCTCTTAACGCGATCAAGGGAGGAGTGGATCTTAGGGGCTTCTTTGTCTGGACTATGATGGACAATTTCGAATGGGCACGAGGTTACTCCAAGAGGTTTGGTTTGGTATACGTGGACTTCAAAAACGATCTGAAACGAGTTCCAAAGAAGAGTTTCAACTATTACAGGGATTTCCTTCGGTCTTTGTGAATCAGATTTTGGTAGACATAACTGACTTAGAAACGGTCGTTTCAACGTTTAACTCTTCGAACTGTGAACGCAGCAATCTAGACGCCGGTCTTAAAGAGAGGTATGTAATTAGCTTGTATGACAGGGGGTTTGCCAGATGATTGGAGTTATTGTCGATTCAGGTTGTGATCTTCCTGAACAGATGAAAGCAAGAGATAACGTTAGAGTTGTACCTTTGAAGATAATTCTGGATGGTAAGGAGTACAGAGACAACATCGACATATCCACACCCGATCTGCTTCACTATATGGAAGATAAGTTTCCCAAGACATCTCTTCCAAGACAGTCGGAAATCAGTGAGGCTTTTGACAGCCTTTATGAAAAGGGATTCAAGGAGATGCTTTATATTGGAATATCCAGCGGTCTGAGCGGAACGCTTGGTCAAGTGAAGACTTTTGTCAGAGACTTCTCCGAAAAGCACTCCGACGTGAAGGTCGAGGTAGTCGACTCAATGAATATTTCGATTGGCTCGGGGCTGCTCGCTATGAAGGGGATAGATATGATTAAGAGTGGTCTTGCCTTTGAAAAGGTTGTGAGCGAAATTCACGCTTCTGTAAAGAAATCTAAGGTTTTTTTCTGCATACCTGTTCTGAAGTTTCTAAAGGCTGGAGGACGAATAGGAAAAGTTACTGCAACTATAGGTGATATTCTTGACCTGAAACCCGTAATAACCGTTGGAGAAGATGGAGTCTATCACAGTGTTTCAAAAGAGAGAGGCATGAAGAGAGCCGTCAGAGCTTCTGTGAAGAATCTCTTGAACTTCATTGAAGGCAAGAGGCTTCTGAACATTGCCGCATATACTTCAGATAAGAGTGAAAAGACAATGGAATTCTTTCGAATGGTAATAGAAGAGATTAAGGCTGCAGGAATAGATGATGTGATAACAGGTCAAATTTCTCAGTCTCTTGTGTGTCATACAGGCCCTGGTCTCATAGGTGTTGCAGCGATTATTGAGTAATAAAAAAGAAAGCCGCCAATTGGCGGCTTAAAAGTCGGGATATTCCAGGGGGTTTCAACATGCACGTCCATTCAACAATATGGGGGGTAATGCGGACTTGCATATAACTTTCAGGTGCTTTGTCTTTTTTAATGACCGGTTGAGCTTTTGAGGTTGCAAGGGTTCTTATCTGTTTGAATTAATTGTACCCAAATTGATCGGGTTTGTCAAGATAGTAGAGTGGAATTATCGGCTTTTAGTTTGTAAACATTTAGTTAATAGGCATCTTCGCGTGTCTTCCAAAGATTTTCTAGTAGACAAAGTGATCTCTCTTGTAGTTGTTTTGCCAGTAAATTGCGATAATATGCAGTAGCACTGTTTGTATTACTCTACGTCGTCCGGAGATGTATTGATTGGATAAGAATCGGCAGACTAGGATTCTCTCGGTTTTTGAGGGTGCAATATACAATGGGTTCTTCTTGATAACTCAGGGTTTTCTTGGTACAGGGCTTGCACTCGAATTTGGGGCATCTGAACCGGCGATAGCCTTGATTGGCGTTCTTCCTTCGGTTTCCCAGTTCATTCAGCTGCTGGCTCCATCCTTCTTGAGAATTGTCAAGAGCCGAAAGCGGGCGATGATGATCTGCGCTTTCGCAAGCAGGCTGTCTACGGCTTTTATTCCTATCGCGCTTGCTCTTGGAATAAACGGGCAGTCACTTCTGCTGACTATTCTTGCCTTCTTCTCGCTTGCGGCGAGTCTTACCGGAAACTATTGGGTTTCGATTATAAGAGATGTGGCGCCGTTAAAAGGTGCTGCTAGATTCTTCAGCATGAGAAACGTGATATTCACTTTCACGAATATGTTTATAACGTTGTTCTA
The DNA here is from genome assembly GCF_002896535.1 of Mesotoga sp. B105.6.4. Taxonomy (NCBI): domain Bacteria; kingdom Thermotogati; phylum Thermotogota; class Thermotogae; order Kosmotogales; family Kosmotogaceae; genus Mesotoga; species Mesotoga sp. B105.6.4. Next base: position 10,266 of record NZ_JWIM01000047.1, read on the forward strand.
CGCCTTTATCCTTGATTTGGTGCCCGGAAGAATGGGTTTCATTCTGATCACTGCTTTTGGAGTGGCAAGTGCATTAGTCAGCCTCGTGCTCTTGGGGTTTCATAACGATCCTCCCCACGAAATAAGTCATGGTCGAGGTTTGTTCAGGGCCGTCACTAAAGACATAAGGTTCAAGCCGTATTTGAGATTCTACTCCTTCTGGAGCTTCTCAATAGTTATTACCTCGCCCTTTTTCGCTTATCATGAGCTAGTCAACATGAAACTGGATTACTCATTTCTTAGTATACTGAATGTCTTCAGTTCACTCCTAACAATACTGTTTTACTTGTTGTGGGGAAAGATCGCTGACAAAATCGGGAGTCAGGCGGTCCTTGAGTTCGGGGTTCTTGGGGCTTTCCTCAAGACAATCCTGTGGTTGTTTATGGACACCGGGACGGTCTATCTGTTGTATATTGACGCTTTTATCGGGACCGCTTCATGGAGCGCCATAAACCTCTGTTTATTCACCACAATGCTCGACTTGCTTAGCGGGGTTGATGCCCAGTCTTATGCTTTGCTTTCATTCACCAACGGTGCCTCGGCTCTTGTTGGTTCCCTGGTGGGAGGATTTTTCGCTGCATATCTGAACAGGTTCACTTGGATGGTTGGTGGACACAGGTTTTTCGGCATCCAGATCCTGTTCTTCGTTACTTTTGTTCTGAAGCGTCTCTTTGATTTTCTTGAAGGGAGTCAAGACGAGAAAGGTGGTCTCTGTGTCGGGAATGGTTTTTAATTCGGCTGCAGTGTTAGCTAATCGACTTGCGGCAAGACCTAGAGAACTTATCGAAGTACTAATACATAAGAACAAGGCTAAACAACGGAAGGAGAGAAGAAATGGAAAGAGTGATTGAACGGTTCCTAAGGTATGTATCTGTAGAGACTACCTCAAGTTTTGAATCAGATTCGTTTCCATCAACTGCCAGTCAGCTTGATCTTGCTCATATTCTCAAAACGGAGATGGAGGAAATGGGTCTGAAAGGAGTGACATTGGATGACCACGGATATGTGATGGCGACTTTGCCGTCAAATGCTGGTGATGGACTTCCGGTTTTGGGATTCATAGCCCATATGGACACGAGCCCAGATGTGAGCGGCAAAGATATCAAGCCTTCAATTGTTGATTATGAAGGAGGCAAGATAGTCATTAACAAAGATAAGGATATTTTCATCGATCCCCGGCTCTTTCCTGAGCTCGAAGAGTATGTTGGTGAAAGGCTGATCGTGACAGACGGAACTACTCTGCTAGGAGCAGACGACAAAGCAGGAATTGCGGAGATTCTTTCCGCAATAGAGTACCTCATTTCAAACCCAGAGATCAAGCATGGCGAAATCCGACTAGGATTTACTCCTGACGAGGAAGTGGGAAGGGGAACTGAGTACTTCAATGTAGAGAAATTCGGGGCAGACTATGCTTACACAGTTGACGGAGGGGCTTTAGGCGAAATCCAGTACGAAACGTTCAACGCCGCAAATACCGAAGTTGTTGTAAAAGGCAGGAACATTCATCCTGGAAGTGCAAAAGGTAAGATGAAGAACTCGATACTGATAGCATGCGAGTTCAACGATCTGCTGCCTTCAAGTGAAGTACCTGCGGCAACGGAAGGTAGAGAAGGCTTCTTCCATCTGCTCAGTATAAGAGGTTCAGTGGAAGAGACAATTCTGAAGTACATCATTAGGGAGCACAATATGGAGAAGTTCGAACGAAAGAAGAAAATGATTAAGGAAATCGCGGTCTTCTTGAATTCGAAATACGGCGATGATACGGTGACTTTGCAGACAAGAGACTCCTATTACAATATGAAAGAGAAAATCGAAGAAAAGATGTTCCTTGTTGAAATTGCAGAAAGAGCTATGGAGAGTCTTTCAATTCGACCAAGGATTTCACCAGTGAGAGGGGGCACCGATGGCGCGCGTCTCTCTTTCATGGGTCTCCCAACACCGAACATCTTCACCGGAGGTCATAATTTTCACGGAAGATACGAGTATATCCCGGTAAGCTCGATGGAAAAGGCCGTTATGGTAATTGTGAAGATTGCAGAGCTGTTTTCTAGAAGAGAAAATCTGGATAGTTGAAGAAGTGTTCAGTATTTGATATTTCTAACAAACGAGCGATTGTTCCACAAGACAGTGAGAAGCGGCTTTGTTTTGGACGAAATGTCGTGGATAACTAAAGATGGGATTAAGTCATGCCTTTTTTTCTCTCAGGAAATAACAGGCCGCATGGTCTCTTCGAAAACTCTTTACCTGTCTTAGTAAAGTATTGGCAGGAACAATCTCCACTAATCGGTCTGTCAAGCTCTGTACTTCCATATAGTCTTGACTCTAAGTCTCAAACTTGACTTCCTAAGTTGAGAACTGGCGCTAAAAGGATGGAAATGAATGTAAATACTCTCTGGTACCAGGGGCTCCTTCTGAAGATAGATTAGAATCGGAAACATAGGGTTCACCAATAACATTAAGAGGGGATCCCCTCGGATGTGAGAAGACAGATTCGCCGATGTACCGGTGCGAATTATATGGAGAGACTACCGGAAAACGCTAGATAACATAGAGATGAATTCCACTGATCTGCTCAAGCGAGTGGCGACAAGAGCAAGAGCAACGAGTTTCTCATGAGCGATTCAGGAATTGTGTAATCTGTCTTCAAAGAGAAGCCGGTAGGTACGGGACTCGTGATCAATAATTGACTACCTTTTCCCATTATAACTGTACATCATTTTTGTGTTCGAGTCTTCCTCAATATACCCCATTCATGCACAATGATGCAAGATTAATCGTGATTCGCACAGTCAACCAGGACTTTGCGAATCCTTCTAGTTGTTGCTAAGGAAATACCTTTGCCGAGGAATCGGCCGATTTTCTCAAGGTCTATGGAGGTGAAAAATGTCAACCAGTTCCAGATTCATCAGGGGTGAGATAGGAAAGAATAACCCCCTATTTTCAATGGCTAGAGTAACGATCGAAACTGCTTTCTACGGGAATAACGTGATTCCGGTTTCTTCCCCAAGTGAAGCCTATAAACTGGCTAAGGACTCTCCTGGTACAATTGTGACGGATCTTCATGTCTTCAAACCCGAGAAGGTCGGACTTGAGTGTGACTCGCGAGTTCTGCTTTTCAACGATGGCGCCGTAACAGGCAGGTGTGCTACTGCCCGGAGAATCTTGGGGGAGCCAGGAGTAGATGAAGCGGAATACGGGGCAAAGATTCGGGAGGCAATCTACAATACAAGAAGTAGGAAAATGTATCATGCACAGGCCTATATAGGATTAGCTGAAAACTTCATGGTCAAGGCCCATCTTCTTGTTCCAGAAACTCACGAGAATCTTATCTATAACTGGCTACTGAACTTCCAGCCAATAAACGAATTCTATAATGGGATGTACGAGACCTCTGAAGGATTCGAAGGTGAGGGAGATATTTTCGTATTCTCCGACCCGGAATGGCAACATCCGGATCATCCGCTGGGACTATCGTTCTTTGATCCAGAACATAATTGCGCGGCAGTTCTTGGAATGAGGTACTTTGGCGAATTCAAGAAAGGTACTCTAACCCTTGCCTGGGGTTGTGCCAACAGGCGCGGATTTGCAGCTTGCCATGGCGGTCAGAAGAGATACAATCTTCAGGACAGAAAATTCGTGGTCGGGTTCTTCGGACTCTCAGGTTCGGGGAAATCGACATTAACGCATGCCAAGCATGGCGGTAAGTATGATGTAACTGTTCTTCATGACGATGCTTTTGTCATTTCCTCTTCAGACGGTTCCTCTGTGGCGCTAGAGCCTTCGTATTTCGATAAGACCTCTGATTATCCCTTGAGCAGTGAAGACAATAAGTATCTTCTATCTGTTCAAAATGTCGGAGCTACTCAAGATGATGAGGGGAGAATAGTCATCGTGACCGAGGATATAAGGAATGGAAATGGTCGTGCAATCAAGTCGAAGCTATGGTCACCCAACAGAGTAGACAGATTTGACGAGCCGGTAGATTCGATAGTATGGCTAATGAAGGATCCTTCGATTCCCCCTGTGGTTAGAGTTGTTGATCCCGTTCTTGCATCAACCATGGGAGCTACCCTTGCGACGAAGAGAACCTCTGCAGAACGCCTTGCGCCAGGCGTGGATCCCAATGCATTGGTAATCGAACCATACGCTAATCCCTTCAGAACCTACCCCCTTTCTGCTGATTTTGACCGTTATCTCGAGCTGTTCACAAGTAGAAGCATCGATTGTTACATTTTCAACACAGGATACTTCCGTGATCTGAAAGTTCCAAAAGACCTTACTCTTCAGATTCTTGAGTTGATAGTGGAGAGGCGGGCCGAGTTTGTTCCCTGGGGTCCGTTCACTGAACTGGAGACAATGGAGATTAAAGGATTCATCCCCGATCTTACTGACGAGAGTTATAAGAAGCTGGTAAGAGATAGATTGGTTGACAGACTGAACTTTCTTCGATCCAGAGAAATTGAAAGAGGAGGTTTTGACAAGCTGCCTGCTGAGGCAGCAGAGTCGATTTATTCACTTGTTGAGAGATTAAAATAGTCTTGTCCGTTAGTGGAGCCGCCAGAAGGCGGCTCTTTTTACCTTATTCGAATCATAGAGATAAATAAAAAGGATTCCTGACTGGCGTCAGGAATCGAAGGGGGAATTGCTACGAAACGAGGAGTTGTCCGGATTGCGGCTAACTTTGTTATGTGAACGAGTTCATTGTGAATACATAATAAATGAAGTTAACCGTCAACCATTCAAAGAGATTATACAACTTATTTTTAAAGAAATCAAACCGTCTTTATTATGTAAATGGATGTGCAAATTTACATATTTGGATCTCCGATAACTCCACAGTCTTTCATCAAATTGCCAGTACTGAGCCAGGAGAATTCAGGAAGCGCCATTAGTGAAACACCTTGAATAATGTAATTGTTACATTCTTAGCATAGTATGATTGTAATTACCTTGTTTTGCTAATCGTCCACGGGAGGTTTCTTAGTTTGAGGGTGTTAATTACTGGCGCGAGAATGTGGTATGCGATCAATGCTATCAGACTTCTGGCTAGAAATGGGCATGATGTTTTTGCTGCGGATAGCAGTAAGTTCAGTGGGGGCCTTTATTCGAGGTACTTAAAGGGGAAGTTCGTCTATCCATCGGTCAGCGATGATAGCGAAGGATTTATCAACGAGATTCTGGAAAAGACAGATAAAATGAAGATAGATGTGATATGCCCGACGTTTGAGGAGGGCTTTGTTATAAGCAAGTACCTGCATCTATTTGAGGGTCGGGTCAAAGTTCTGGTGCCTTCATACGATCACATCAAGCTTCTTCATGACAAATTCACTATGACAGATTACGCGAGGTCACTTGGAATATGTGTTCCTAGAACAGCATTGCTTGGGGAATTTGAGCCTAACGGCAGTTCGTTCCCGCTTATAGTGAAACCGCGTAATCAAAGGTCCGCCGAAGGAATAGTGAGAGTAAGTTCTTCCAAAGAGTTCGAGAAGATTTCGAAAGCGCTAGATGGAAAGAGATTTCTTGTTCAGGAATGGAAGCCGCCTCAACAAATATGTACTACTGGGTTCGCCTACAATGGTAAAATGATAGGAAATGTTATCTACAAGAATGTAAGAGAGTATCCGGAATCCGGAGGGATAGGAACTTGCAGGATCTCCATTGAATGTGATTCGGTCTTGAGAGACGTTGAGAAAATCGTCGGCAACCTCAATTACTCGGGATTCATATCAACGGATTTTCTCTATGATAAGGAAAGAGACGAGTATTATCTGGTTGATGTTAATCCGAGGATGAGTCCCGGACTCTTGGTGGCATATTGTTCGGGAGTAGATATGGTAAAGGCATATATGGACTTGGTGACCGAGAACAGAGTCGAGCAGATTATGTCGCCAGAAGTGGGTAATGGCACTTATACAACTGCATTGGAAATAGGCTGGTTCTTCAGCGTGCTGTTCAAAGGAAAGTTTGGTAAAATGAAAGCCTTCTTCAAGAACAGAAAGAGACTGAGAGACGACTCATGGGACATCCGTGATCCGGCACCGTTCTTTGTGATGCTAATGTCAATGCTTTACACAGCGATTCTTGGGCCTCTTAAGGGTGGCCAGACTAAGAGTTTTTCTCTGGGAGCAACCTGTGATATAGAGAGCCTCTGTGAAGAGGCGGACTCGAATGAAGTGAGGAAAGCCGTTTGACCTTTGATCGATGAAGAGAGCCCTTTGTCCAGTCCTTCTTCTCGATTTGCTGGTAGGAAGGAACCCTGGATCATCGTTATTCCAATATCTGCTATAATGATTTTTGTAGAACAGGCTTGAAAAGTATCCCTTTTCCAGATGCACTTGTTTGTTGTTTTCAGCAAGAAGATCCAGCTAGCAGGTTTTTTGGAGTGATAAGCATGGGAGTGTTCGAAGGTTTTAACAAGACGGTGTTTGTGCTTTCTTATGTTCTCTTGGCGGGTGGTGGACTACTAGTCTCAATCTTCATGACACCTCTGCGAGATCCTAGAACTGAAGCCAGAGTACAGGGTTATCTTTGCTCTTTTTGGGAGACTATTAGAATACCGGCAGTGGCTACTTTGTTTGTGATTGTTGGCACTGCCTTATCTATCATACTGATCAGTTCACTGTCGATTATATGGAGTTTGGTCTTCTTCGGTTCAATCGCCTCTGCCGCGCTCTTTTGGTACAAGGCAGATCGGTTGATAATAAAGGGGGCCAGTGATCCCAGGTCGATGGTAGAGGTCGACAAGAAGAGTTTTCATAGATATCTGATATACTCAGATCTTTGCATATTATTGTCAGCGGTTTCCATCGCGTTCTTGATGTTATGAGGTCTCATCAAGAGTTTCAGAGAGCCTGTCAAGTTCATCATCCAGCATTTCTCTTTCCTGGAGTATTTCTAGAAGTCTTGATTCAATTCTCTCTATGCCAGTATAAAGGTCTTGAAGTTTTTCGTAATCTGTTGAGAAAAGGCCCATCTTCAGCTGTGCCGTTTCCAACTTCCTTGATAGTTCGTTCTCTTCAACTTCCAACTGCTGAAGTCTTTCAAGGACTGACTTTTTCTTGTTGGATAGTCTACGCCGCTCCTGAAAGGTTAGCCTCGCATATTCGTTGCCCGTAGAATCGATGTTTCTCTGGTTTCTTCTAAGGTATTCTTCAACAGAAGATACCGCCTTTAACTTCTTCCCATCTATCATCAGGAAGTGATCACATACGTTCTGTACGAATTCTCTGTCATGTGACACTAGGATTATGCAACCCTCATACTCTTTCAGAACCTCTTCAAGGCTCTCAATAGACCAGATATCTAGGTTGTTTGTAGGCTCGTCCATCACTAGAACGTTTGGTTTCGATAGAATAAGTTTTGCCAGTGCTAGCTTTGTTCTCTCTCCTCCACTCAAAGATGGAACTGGTTTGAACACATCATCGCCCGGGAAACCGAATCTTCCAATGTACTTCCGCACTTCGTAATCCGGCTGCCCCCGCATCAATTGCCAAATCTCGCTTATCACATCATTAGATGGGTTCAGATCTTCAGTAAGCTGCGACAGGTAGCCCCAGCGAACATTATGACCCCAAGTTATTTGCCCAACGTGCTCCTCAAGATTCTCAGTTATTATCCTCAGCAAGGTTGTCTTCCCACTTCCATTGGGGCCCAAAAGTCCAATCTTGTCCCTCCTGTGCACTTCTGCAGAGGCGCCGTTGAAAAGTTTCTTGCTTCCAAATCCGAACGACAGTCCTTCGATCTTCAAAACTGAGTAGCCGGTTCTGTCTGGCTGAGGGAGTCTGAACTTAGTTGGCCTGATTTCCTCGTCTGGAAGATCTATAGTTTCAAGCTGATCCTTGAGTCTATCTCTTTGCCTCTCCTTATTAACTGCTTGTTTTATGAACTTCTCTTGACCCCAAAGTCTGTATCTTTTTGCAACTGCATCCAGCCTATCAATTTCTCTTGAAAGGTTCTCTCGTGTCCTCAATCCACTCTTAACCATGATCTCTCTGTCAGACTGATATTTGTCATATGTTCCGGCGAAATCCCAGAGAGATCCTCCATTCAGCTCCCAGAATCTGTTTCCAACATTCCTTATCAGATACCTATCGTGAGTGACAACCAGGAGCGCACCTTTATAGCTCTTCAGGAAATCAACCAACCACTCCGTTGATTCAAGATCCAGATGATTAGTTGGCTCGTCTAGCAAGAGAATATCGTGGTCGACAAGAAAGAGCTTTCCAAGTGATATTCTTGTGAGTTCTCCTCCGCTGAAGGTTTCCAAATGTCTTTCCCAATCTTCTTCGTAGAATTCCAAACCTACCAAAATGCTTCTCACTCTTCTATCATAAGAATAGAACTCTTCCGTATCCAGAGGAACATTTGATTTGTCTTGCAGGTAGTACTCCATAAGCGTCATTTTCTCATCGGGAATTCTGCTCTGAATCTGATAACCAATCTTTACGTTTGACGAATGGAAAACCTCTCCTTCAGTTGGAGAAAGCTCTCCTGCTATGATTCTCATTAGGGTGGATTTTCCGCTTCCGTTCTTACCGAGAAGGATAATCTTGTCTCTCTTGTCTATTGAGGTTGAGACTTCATCAAACAGGAAGTCCTGACCATAATCATGTCCCACTTTGCTAAGAGTTAACAGCATATAGCTTCCCTTCTTGTTCTTTGTCAGTCATAATGATACAACATCTCCGGCTGTTTTGAAGTTTGAGCTGTTTCTGGGCGATTATGCTACAGAGACTTGTGTTATCTTTGAATATGCGGTGAAACCGGGTGGTGTATTGATTTGAAACTCTGGTTACCTTTTCTCGTTGTCGTAACGGCTTTTCTGGCAATATCGTATATTTGGGGCTTCAATTTCTTCAGAAGTCCCAGCCAAGTTTTTATTCAGTATGAAAGGGCTATGCTTGATTACACCGCTCAAATTCGTCAGCAGCAGGAAGCCGGTTCTAAGGCAGGTCTCAATGAGAGGGAAATCGCGTTCCTGAGAGAGCTGGCGATAGTTGAGCTTGAGGGTGACATGAAGAGTCTGGTGTTTGATTTCCAAAAAGATTGGCCTTTGATGCAGCGTCACTACATCCAGTACGCGCATCGATCCGGCGACTGGTTCATAGAAGGATTGTCCGGATCGCTATATACTCAAGATGATCCTGAGTACAGTAGTTTTCTTGAACTGTACGAGTTGCAGGACGATCCAGATAGTTATTGCATCATATTCATCCCTGGATCCTCCGAGAAAAACGTTTTCACGGAGTTCAGCGGTGCGAGGGTTTACTATCTGCAAAGAACGATCTGGGGTTACAGAATTGAATGGAGTAGATCTTTGATTGATCTGATTCTCGATGTGGCTATTTCGTCTGCTTCCGTGTAGCATAGGTAACCCATCGTAAAGAATTCGTTGGCGGAATACCCATAATGAGGAGCCTTTGTGAGAATCTTTCATGTTATCAGGATCTCATTTTCTGGTATCCTTTTATAGAAGCGATTTTATTCAGTTATTGTTGGAGGATATGATGTTCTTGAAGAAGATCAGTCGAAGAATAAAAGATAGGAAGATGTCAAAGATAGAGAGAAGAATAGAGAGATCACAAGGGGGCGAAGAGAGGAACAGACTTCTCGCTGAACTGATGAACATGAAAGTAGAAATCGGAGATATAGAAGGTGCTTTTGAAGCTGCGGTTGAGAGACTAAGACTTATCACAAGCGATGAGTCGTTTGAAGACTTCTCGGCCATCTTCAAAAAGTTTGATAGACCTATGAGAACAGCTGCAACCAAATCTTTGATCAGACTTGCCGGAGAATTCGATGAGAAACTATGGAAAAGAGTTATGAGATTCTTCTTCAGCGAGGAGCCTGATCTAGCCATAGATTTGGCAACTGCTTGCTACAGGATTTCTCGAAGAGTCTTTTTTGTGGAGGTTGCTCTCCAGAATATTGAAATGACCGTTGCTTCTGCAAGTCGAGAGAGGCTTTCCAAGATTAAGGAGATGTACATGAACACGATTGCAGAAGTGGGAGAGATTTCGAGAGAGGATCAGCTAGCTATTCTCAAGCGCATCGTAGTCTCTAGTGAACTGACTATAAGAGATGAGCTTCTGTATCTGGAACTTTCTATAATGTATGGTCTTGTCACGTCTTCAGAGGAGGATTTGCGTGAAATCGCTGAGAGAATAGTCGAAAGGTTTGATGGCTGTGGGTATTCTTTTAAAGGAAACGAAGCGTCGTTTCTTATCAGGCTTGATCAAATCCTATCAAGGATAGATCGATTTGAAGACAAGAAAGCTCTGCTTGAAAAGATCAGGCTTCTGGATAAATCTGTTCCAGAAAGTGTTAACGAGATTTGCTCAGATGAATCAAATGATATTGAATTGATCAAGAAAAGAATTTCGGTCTCTGAATCAAGATCCAAAAACAGAAATGCGAGCAGAGAAGACCTTGAGGAGCTCGCCAGGGATTACGAAAGACTTATAGAGATTCTCCAACTACCGGAAGATAAGCTTGTTTATATAAGGAAACTGGGGGTTTTGCTCCGAGACCGTCTTGAAGAACATCATAAGGCTCTTGAAATCTTTGAAAAGGGCTTAAGGTTGAGAGGCGATGATGTGTCTCTCTGGCTTGTTAAGGGAATGACTCTCGAAAAGATCGCAAAAACCGAACGTGAACCCGACAGGGCTTCACTATACTGGAAAATGGCTTACAACCATTATCATGCTATTGCAGAGACTTTTGAAGAACAAGAGATAAAGCTTGCAGCAATCGAAAAGTGCGCAATGATACAGTCTGAAAGGCTAACCAAGATCTAGCCCGCTATGGGATAAAATGTGATGCGTCAGGAGGTGCTCTTTGAGGTTCTCGGACAAGGCGGTCTTGATTACCGGCGGTGCTAAAGGGATCGGGAAGGCAATAGCACTTGGCTTTGCAGAATCTGGAGCGCTTGAAGTCATAATGGATATTGACGAATTGGCCGGTAACGACACAGCGCAGACTATTAAAGGGCTTGGAGGTCAGCATTTTTCATTCAAGGAGATGTCTCTTCGGGAAGTGATGTTAGGAGAGCTGTTGATTATGCCGCAGCGCCAACAAGATCGATCAATACGCTAATAAACAATTCAAGTATCGCTTGGACTGGAACGATTCTAGACAGGTCGATAGATGACTGGAAAAAGGTTCTTGAAGTCAATCTCACTGGCCCTTATATGATGACTAAGTACTGTGTTCCTTATCTGATATATTCTGAAGCACCCAGTTTAGTTAACATTGTCTCAACCAGAGCACTAATGTCTGAACAAGACTCAGAACCTTACTCAGCTTCAAAAGGTGGATTACTGGCTCTTACACATTCACTGGCTATTAGTCTTGGACCAAAGATTAGGTAAACGCTATCAGCCCTGGAATGATTGATGTTACAGACAGGGGAGCCAATAGTAGTTCCAGTCTGAGTGAGACCGCTAATAAAAAACATCCTGTGGGTAGAGTAGGCAGACCAAAGGACATAGGGAAAGCGTGCCTTTTCCTGGCAAGTGATGAGTCCTCTTTCATTACGGGTGCCAATCTGATTATTGATGGCGGCATGACTCGGAAGATGATTTATGTCGAAAAGAGGTGGTGAAAGTTGAACCGAAGACTCGAAGGAGCTAGAGTTAAGTCACTTATTGAGATGCTTTCTGGATATCACAGAGTGAGAGGAAGCAGGGATTACACCAAATCAATGCATGCCGTTATTGATTACCTTCTTCGTGGGGGGCTTCCGGAGGAAAGATTCAAGATATTCAGTTACCCGGCAGACGGAGTTACGAGAACGGGAAATACTCTGTCTACTCTTGCATGGGAACCGATATATGGAGAACTGTGGCTGGAAGATCCCGAAAGGGTTTTCATAACTTCGACAGCAGTCACGAAGGTTTCCCTTGTCTCGGGGAGTGGGAGCACAGAAGGCTGGGAAACACTTCCTCTGGTTATCTATGATGGTAAAGGAGACTATTCGAAAAAGGCGGTTTTGGCAAATGATGATCCGGCAAAGGTCTTTCAAAACGCAGTAGTTGAGGGTGGAGCGAGGTGTCTTATCTTATGCCACATGAGGAAGGCTTTTGAGGAAATTGGCCGTAGCCTGGATAGTTTACCTGAAATGACCAACTTTCTGACTATTCCACACGATAGAGAATCCGCAAACAGGAATACAGTTGCGTTTTCTGTGTCGAAGGAGAAATTCGATCTTCTGTCTGAACGCGTAAAAAGGAGCTCTTCACTTGTAAGATTCAGGGCCGAAACGAGACTTACAGAGGGCGAATTAGAGATTCTGCAGATAGACGCTACAGGCTTCAACGAAGGTCCTGAGGTTCTTCTGACTGCTCATCTATGTCACCCCTCTCCTGGGGCCGATGACAATGCGAGCGGTGCGGCTCTCGCTGCAGAGATTGCAAAGGTTCTTAATGACAGCGGATTCCCGTATTCCGTAAAGGTTGCTCTGGTTCCCGAGTATCTAGGTAGTGTTCCGTATGCTCTTCAACTCAAGAATGAGAGCCGTCTCCCTGTTTGCACTATAAACTTCGATATGGTTGGTGCCGATCAGGATAAGACAGGTTCAACCTTCATTCTTTCGAAAGTGCCACCATATCTTCCTCAGAGATGGGGAAGGACTCTTGCTTACAACATAGAAAGGAATATGCCGTCTAGTTCCGGTTATCCATTGAAGAGATTTGGCGAAATCCCATTTATGGCCGGATCTGATCACTGCGTATTCACGACTCTAGGAATTCCTTCTCCGTTTATGGGCCATCTGCCAGATAGATACTACCACTCTGATTTCGACACACCTCGCATGATGGACGAAATGGAGCTGGAATGGGTGGGGTTATCAGCTTTAGAAACTCTCGATCAGCTTGTCCGGCCTGATCCTAATGTGCTTCTAAGTGTTGGGGGCAGAATGATTGGCGAGCTATATCAGATTCTAAACAGAATAGCTGGAAGGGAGGGAAGTGACGATATCTATGATCTTCTCATCTCTAATTTCGAGGGAGATTTACTCAGAAAGATCTTCAGCAATTCAGGCAATCTCCCCTCGTTAAGCCCTCTAGAACCAACATTCGAGAGTTCTCTGGGCCTAGAATGGATTAAGACATTTCCTCAAGAGCTAAATGAGGAGCTGGCTATAGATTTCGCCAGCATCGCGGATTTTGTGGTAGGGGGAGCTGCCTTGATCGGAGGTAGGGAATCCGTAGAGCTTCTTGCCAGCATTCACTATGATGTGGAAATTGAAAAAGTCAGAGTAATTACCGGCTGGATGATAGATAAGGGGTTGCTTAGATCATGATATCAAGAAGACTCTGTCTTTTCGCCTTCATGGGGCTTATTGCAGTTCTCGGTTGTGCGAAATTTGAACTGAAGGCAGAAAGTGGTTTTGCGATGCCTTGGAATGGATTTCTTGAACAAGCTGGTTCGGGGAAAACGGATCTTCTCGACAGAAGCAACTTTCGCGCGTATTTCATTCCGACTGCAGGATATGAGTTTTTCCAGGATCACCTGATCGAAGTGAGTATTGTGCACTTCTCCGTGAACAGCTCACTCGAAGCAACAGGAACAGAATCACTAATTACTTACGAATCAATGTTTAGGCAAGATGTGCTCTCAGTAACTTACGGATATGCTCTCCCCGTTCTGGATCGTTTTTCTCTTCAACTTGGAGTTCAAGGACGTCTGTTATTCAAGCAGATTGATCTTACGGGTTCAGAGCAATACAGCCGCAAAATGACTGATTTTGGTTTTGGTCCGGCAGCAGATATAAAGTTAAAGATGAATGATCAGGTTTTTGTCGCCTTAGAGGTAGCAACAGGGCTCGGCAAAGGGAACGGCTTTATCGATTTTTATACAGGACTCCACTTTGAAGGCCCGTTTTATTACGTGAGAGCCGGTTCAAGATACTGGTCTTTGACCAATTCTTTCGATGGAGACAGGTTGTTCCTTTCGTTTGTAAGTCTTGGCGCACAGTTTTGCGCGTATTTCTAGGGTTGATTCTGAGCAAAAGAAAGTGGATTGAGAGAGGAAATTCTCACAATTCCAAGTACAGGAACGCTGAACTTCTCGAGTAGAGAGCGCCCCTCTTCAAAAGTTTTCTCTATTACTGCCGCGAAGCCTACTAAGGATGCACCAGTTCTTAGAGTAAGCGTTGCAAGAGCCTCAATAGTCTTGCCGCTTGCCAAGAAGTCGTCAACGATTATTACTCTGTCTTCTTTGCCAAGATAATCAAGGGAAACATTTAGTTCCACTACTCCCCCTTTTGTATGAGAAGGAGCCGATTCGCTAAGATAATGTTGCATCGTAATGGGCCTGCTCTTCCGTGCGAAAACAAGCTGAGCTCCCAAATCACAAGCAGCCATTAGAGAGGGAGCTATTCCGGAACTCTCGGCAGTCAATACTTTTGTGACTTCGTAATCTCTGAAAAAGTCAGCTATCAGTTCTCCAGCACTTTTCATAAGTAAAGGGTCAATCTGATGGTTCAGAAAGGAGTCCACTCTCAGTATACCGTTTCCCATAACAGATCCTCTACTTCTTACTGCTTCTTCTAGGGAGGAGACTATCTCTTTTCTGGAAAGATTGGATTTGTTCATCGATCAACCTCCAGCAAGTTTATGGTACTATAATCAACTATTTCTGTATCTGTTTCTTGAAGGAGAAATTCCTTTTGTGTAAGGTATGTTTGGCATGAAACCTTTGCCGGAAAGAAATCGAAGGAGAGTCCTCAAGGAGGTCAAAGAAACCTATATGTTCAGAGTGTCTTCTATGAGAATTAGGGAGACAAAGATCACTTCAATTTTGCTTAAGTCATTTCTTCCAAGAGTGGACGCAATGTATAAATTAATAGTGCAAAACTTTTATGGAGGTGGTGTAGTGAAGCTGAGAATAACCGTACTTTTCATAATCGTGATGATTGTTGCGTCAGTTTCATTTGGGAGCTATTTCAACGCGAACAATATTGGAGGTTCAGTTGTCTATTTTCCATTGCTTCTAGGGATTTTCTCTGTAAATGGCTACTACAGGTTGGGTCTTGAAGTCTTCGGCGGTTCTCAAACCGGCAGTCTTCGATTTACTCCAACAATGCTTTACGCAGGACCTGCCTTGTCATATTCGGGTGCGCTCAGGAAAATCTCAGGTCTTGAAGCGGGTATTGATGGTCGTTTAGTAACTGGGATTGAAAGCCTTTCTTTCAACTTGTTTGGCAGAAGGTACATGGTTTCCATGGGCCTTAGAGGACAGTTTATGTTCTCTTTCTATGAGTCGACAGATAGATTCAAAACAAGACTCTCTCCAGAAATAGGTTTTATTGATGTGACCAAGATGACAGATAGGTTCAAGTTCTCACTTTTCCTCTGGCCTCTTCCCGTCCTCTTGGGATTCGACATGTATTTTTAGGAGAAGAGCCCCTTATGGGGCTCTTCTTATTTCTGAACAAGCTTCATCGGTTCTCCGCAACAGACGAGTTCTCCTCCGCCGGCTTCTTTCACTTCAACCACGTTTCCGCATATCTCGCATCTGTAAACTTCTCCAACGTTTTTTACTTTCATGATCTCACTCTCCCTTCTGATTAATAAACTTTGCAGACCGATCCACAGTCTGATGAATTGGAGGTGCGGACTATGGAAAGAGTCTTCTTTGCTGTTCTAATGACGATATTTATCATCGCTGCTGCAAGTGCTACGTATCAGGAACCGCAAACTGTTTTTAACACTTATTTGCAAGACGGAACCTTTGTCTATGGCGGTAGTGTGGTGTTGAGCTGGGACGTTGTTGTCAGGAACAGCTCCGTTGTGTTGAGCAATCTAGATCTCTGGATATCAAACAGGGATTCCGGAGCAAGAGTTAGTCTTAAGTCATCACCGTTTATCGATGTCGTCAGTTACAATCTTTACCTTGGAACATCTCCGACTCCGCAGCTTTATGCGACAACGAAATCAAGTACTTACTTCGTAGACAGACTATCTCCAAACACTATATATTACTGGCAAATCGTAGCAGTCGATGCAGCTGGCAACAGATATCATGGTCCGATATGGTACTTCTTGACCAAGTGATCAAACCACAGGGTTAGGTGGCTCCTTTCCTTCAAGAACGGCTGCAACGTTGCGTCCTACAATAATTGCCATCTCTTTTCTTGCTTCACTGGTGGCAGATCCAATATGGGGAAGAAGAACCACGTTGTTCAGTTCTATCAACTCTTGAGGCACATAAGGTTCTTCTTCATATACATCTAGGCCAGCTGCGGCTAGTCTTCCGGTCTTAAGCGCCTTTATCAGTGCGCTTTCATCGATGATCTCACCTCTGGCAGTATTAACTAGAATGGCTCCTGGTTTCATCAATGAGAGCCTCTTCTCGTTCAGCAAGTGATAGGTTTCCTTAGTTAGAGGAGCATGAAGCGACAGAAAATCAGAACTCTTCAGTAACTCTTCAAGACTAATATGCCTTACATTCAATCTCTCTTCTTCTTGAGAAAGAAGTGGTTTTCTGTTGAAATAAAAGACATTCATTCCGAACGCTCTAGCCCTTTTCGCTACAGCTTTTCCAATTCTGCCAAGTCCGATTATGCCCAGATTCTTCCCGGAGAGAGAAGGGCCGGTTAGCAAATCTGGCTTCCATCCAACGAATTTGCGCTCTCTAATGAAACTGTCTCCCTCTACGATTCTTCTGCTGGTTGCCAGAATGAGTGCCATTGTCAAATCTGCAGTGGCATCGGTAAGAACTTCCGGCGTATTGGTGACTCGTACTCCTCTCTTTCTTGCCTCCTCAATATCGATGTTGTTGTACCCGACTGCGTAGTTTGCGATAACCTTTAACTTTGGCAGTGAAGATATGACTTCTGAATCAATCTTGTCCGAGAGAAGAGTTATCAGTGCTGACGCGTCTTTGCCTTCACGAATTATCTCTTCTTTCTTAAGAAATCTGTCTTCAGTGTTTCCATAGATATCATAGCCCTTCAGAAGAAGCATACCTTCATCGGGGATCTTGTAAGTGAAGAAGACTTTGTCCATTGAGCACCTCCTAAGAAGATGATATCATTATTAGTTATTCTCAAAACCCGATAAGTTTACTTACAATGCTTTTTCCGGTCTTATGACAACCTCAGAGGCTCTCAAATCAATTATCACTTTCATTCCTTCAACGAGAGATCCATCGATTATCATATCGGCAATCGGCCCTTCCACAGATTTCTCAATCAACCTTCGAACTGGCCTAGCACCGTATTCTCTGTCATAACCTTCTTTTGCTAGATACCCAAGTGCTTCCTTGCTGATCTCAACAGAAATCTTCTGTTCAGCGAGTCTTTTCTCCATTTCTGCTATCCTCATCTTGACTATGCCTTCCATAGCTTTTTCGTCTAATGGTCTGAATAGCACTATTGAGTCCAATCTGTTAATGAATTCGGGTCTGAAAGCTCTTCGTAAGATCTCCTCCACAACTGATTTCATTTGGTTCTCATCACTCATTTCAGTTAGTTCCTTAGAGGCCAAGTTACTTGTCATGATTAAGATCGTATTCGAGAATGAGACGGTCTTTCCCTTTCCGTCTGTTAGCCGACCGTCATCCATTATCTGTAGCAGCACGTTGTGAACTTCCTTGTGAGCCTTCTCAACCTCATCAAGAAGCACAACAGAATAAGGTCTCCTTCTTACCGATTCAGTTAGTTGACCACCTTCTTCGTAGCCTACATAGCCGGGAGGAGCGCCTATAAGTCTGGAAACAGTGTGCTTTTCCATGTATTCGGACATGTCAATCCTGACGATTGCATCTTCGCTACCGAATAGGATGAAGGCAAGTGCCTTTGCAAGTTCCGTCTTTCCTACTCCGGTTGGACCCAGGAACATGAAAGAACCCCATGGCCTATGAGGAGCATTGAGGCCTGCTCTGGCTCGTCTGATTGTTTGAGAGACGACGTTCACTGCTTCTTCCTGATCCATGAACCTTTCATGGATTATTGACTCTAGGTCGCGAAGCTTTTCGCGCTCGGACTGAAGCATCTTTCCGGCCGGAATTCCCGTCCACTGTTCAACTACAGAAGCTACCACAGTTGGTGTTACGGCCTTTCCAAATGACTCATCTGACTCCCATTTCTTTTTCTCTTCGCGAAATTCTCTGCTTTTTCTCTCGGCCTCCGTTTTCAACTCTGCAGCAGCCTGATACTCTCCCTTTTCTGCAAGTGAGGTTATCTGAGAGTCGAGGTCCTTGAGCTGACGGTCAAGAAGTCTTAGTCTTTCCGGCATGTAACCCGTTTGAAGTCTCACAAATGAAGCCGCTTCGTCAACAAGATCTATTGCTTTGTCTGGAAGATAACGGTCAGTTATGTACTTCACGCTAAGGTCGACGGCTGTTTTTAAAGCATCATCTTCGATTTTTATCTCGTGGTGCTTCTCGTAAGTAGATTTCAGTCCTTCAAGAATTCTATAGGTTTCCTCAGGGGTCGGCTGATCGACCATAACAGGCTGAAAACGTCTTTCGAGGGCTCTGTCTTTTTCAATGTACTTTCTGTATTCATCAAGAGTTGTTGCACCGATGCATTGTAGTTCGCCTCTGGCAAGAGCTGGCTTCAAGAGATTTGCAGCATCCATAGATCCCTCGGCTGAGCCAGCTCCTACAACGCTATGTATCTCATCTATGAACAGGATTACTTCACCAGAGAGTTTTCTCACTGAATCGATGATGTCCTTCATTCTCTCTTCGAATTCTCCTCTGAATTTCGTTCCGGCGACCAGTCTACCCATATCCAGAGCCAGGACGCTCTTGTTATTCAAGTATTCGGGGACATCGCCACTCACAATACGTTGAGCCAAACCTTCTACAATTGCGGTTTTTCCAACTCCCGGTTCTCCGACGAGCGCGGGATTGTTCTTGGTTTTCCTTCCAACAATCTGTATTACCCTTCTGACTTCATCTTCTCTACCAATAACTGGCATAAGCTTGCCTTCCTTTGCAAGCTGAGTAAGATCGATTGTGAACTTCTTCAAGGAAGAAAGATTCTCATCCTCTTCTGCGCCGCTTTTTGTTCGGCCCTTGAGAATCAATGTGTATATATTATCGAGATTGATCCCGTATTTTGACAGGAGTCTGCTTGCAACAGCAGAGGTCTCCCGCACCATCGCCAGAAGTATATGTTCGGTTCCAGTTTTTGAATCATGCATTCTTCTCGCTTCACTTCGGGCATTCTCGAGGATGTGCCTGGCCTCCGGAGTGATATATATCTGGTTTGTTGACTCTCGGCTACTTCCATAACGGCCGATGACTTCTTCAACATCTTTCTTCAGAGAATCTATGCTGATGTTCTTTCCGTTCAGTATCTCGATGGCGATATTATCCCCGTCCTCGAGCATGGAAAGAAGTATATGTTCCGATGCGAGTTGATTCTGCCTGTATCTCATCAGGATGTCTTGAACATCCATGAGGATTTTCTTTGCCTTCTCGGTGTACTCTTCATAGTTGATCATCACTACACCTCCAAAAAAAGGGCGCCCGAAAGCGCCCTCTTAGTTTTTCTCTAACGTTAATCGATCTTTACTTGGATAGCTTCTTTCTTGACTTCTTCTTTTTTGGGAAGCTCGAGTTTTAGGACACCGTCTTCGTATTTCGCCTTGACATCATCACTCTTAACGTACTCAGGAAGCCTGAATATTCTCTGGAATGCTCCGCTATATCTCTCGTAGCGGTGGTAGTCTCTTTCTTTTTCCTCTCTTTCAAGCTTCTTCTCGCCTTTGATTGAGAGAACATCATCTTCTACCTTGATTTCGAGTTCATCCTTCTTAATTCCAGGGATGTCCATTTCGATAAAAACTGAGTTATCCTTTTCGTAGATGTCAACTTCCGGACTGAACATCCCAGCTTCTTTCGACTGATCATTCAGACCTCTGAAGGCTTCATTAAAGAGTCTGTCCATCTCTCTTTGAATCTCCTCGAAAGGTCTGAAAACATCACTTCCTCTTCTGATAGCCAACATATTAACACCTCCATTCTTAGGATCTCTATGATTTCTGCTATTTACTGTCTTCCGGCGGTATATACTCGGTACCACTGTCACTATCATTATTATCACCTTCTTGTGGGACTCCGTCTGCAGGAGTTTGAGCCTGGGCTTTCTGGTAAACACTCTGTCCAACTCTCATACTTTCCTTCTGAAGCTGGTCAAATAGCAGCTTTATTCTCTGAATGTTGTCTTCGTTGATCGCGTCCCTCAGGTCCTTCACGAGACCTTCGAGCTTGCCACGATCCTCAGAGGATATCTTGTCGCCGCTCTCACTAAGGAGTTTGTCTATACTATATGCAAGCTGATCGGCTTGATTCTTCAACTCAATTTCCTGTTTCTTTTGTTTGTCCTGTTCTTCGTATTTCTTTGCTTCCTCTACCACTCTCTTTATTTCTTCTTCTGACATCTTCTGTCTTCCACTTACCACCATGGATTGTTCTCTATTGGTTCCCAGGTCTTTTGCGGAGACGTGAACTATTCCATCGCTGTCAATATCGAAAGTCACTTCAATCTGAGGAACTCCTCTAGGAGCGGGAGCAATTCCGGTAAGCTTGAAGCTTCCAAGAGACATGTTGTCTCTTGCCATAGTTCTTTCTCCCTGGTAGACAGCTACCTCCACTTCCGTCTGCCCGTCGGCCGCTGTAGTGAAAACTTTCGATCTCTTGACTGGAACGGTAGAGTTTCTCTCGATGATCGGTTCCATCAAACCGCCCATTACTTCTACTCCTAAAGTCAAAGGAGTGACATCTACGAGCACAAGATCACTTTCTACACTGCCGGACAGTATTCCGCTTTGCAGAGCTGCTCCGATAGCAACGGCCTCATCTGGATTTATGTTCTTGTTCGGGTCTTTGCCGAAGATCGATTTGATGAAACTTTGAACCATTGGAATCCTTGTTGAACCTCCTACAAGAAGCACTTCATCTATCTCTTTCGGAGAGAGTTTTGCATCGCTCATTGCTCTCTCTATCTGCTCTCTGGTGCCTTCCACAAGATCCTTTATCAGAGACTCTAGTGTCGATCTAGTTATCTTCATTTCAAGATGCAGTGGTCCATCGACAGTTGCAGTTATGAAAGGCAAAGAAATCTCCGTTTCAAACTTTGAAGAAAGCTCTATCTTTGCTCTTTCTGCGGCATCCTTAAGCCTCTGGAACGCCTGTTTGTCTTTTCGAAGATCAACGTTGTTCTTCTTTCTGAAGTCTTCTGCTATATGGTCAATCAACCTCTGGTCGAAGTCATCTCCACCGAGGTGGTTGTTGCCCGACGTTGACAAGACTTCAACTACACCGTCACCTATATCCAATACGGAGACGTCGAAGGTTCCTCCACCCAAATCATATACTATGATCTTCTTATCGCCGCGTTTCTTGTCAATTCCGTAAGCTACGGCAGCTGCTGTTGGTTCGTTAATGATCCTCTGGACTTCCAGTCCAGCAATAATACCAGCCTCTTTTGTGGCCTGCCTCTGAGCATCGTTGAAGTATGCGGGACAAGTAATTACCGCCTGTGTTATCTTTCCTCCGAGGTAAGCCTCGGCGTCGGCCTTCATCTTCTTCAGAATGTAAGCGCTTATCTCCTGAGGCGTGTATTCCTTATCATCAATCTTCACCTTGTAGTCGGAACCCATTTTTCGCTTCACAGATCTTACTGTTCTGTCTGCATTTAGTATCGTTTGTCTCTTGGCGGGTTCGCCGACAATGATCTCTCCCGTTTTGCTGAAAGAAACTATCGATGGGGTGGTTCGATTCCCCTCAGCATTGGGAATGACCTCAACGTTACCGTCCGGCTTCACCCACGAAATAACTGAATTTGTAGTTCCAAGGTCAATACCAACTGTGTATTCCTTATTTGCCATCTGATTTCCCTCCTTGCCACCAACTCAACATCTACAAATCTATTATAGGTAAGTGGAGTGCACCTGTCAAGAAGAGATAATCATAATTAAGACAGAATATAAGTCTTTTCTAGAGAGGGTAGTATAGACCTAAATAATTACATAATTAAATCGTATAGCGTTCTTAGTATAAGACTGACAATAATCACTGATTTTTTAGTTGAACTCTGTCCGGGACAAAGCCGGTTGCTTGCCAATCTCTTTACTGGATACAGTTAGGATTCCGTTCTAGGGTTTCTCCAAGAGAGATAAGATCAGTTATTTCTATCTTCGAAGGATGCTTCTCAAGAATCGTGGGGTACTTCAGCCCTGACCCTGTGAGAACTGCAACAACAACAGCTCTCTTCATATTCACTTCTTTTTGCAGTTTGTTCAAAGCTGCGAAAGGCACAGCGCTGGCTGGTTGGGCGAAGAGCCCCTTTTCAGCCAGATCTCTTTGAGCTTTAAGGATACTCGCTTCATCTACTGCGACAGTTATTCCATCAGTTTCTCTCAAAATCTTCAGTATTGCGTTCCCGCTTGGAGGGAAAGGATTCTCGATAGCGTGAGCGACAGTACAAGGATCAATAAATCGCGAGACGGTTTCAGCCCCTTGTGAAAAGGCCAGATGTATGGGGCAGCATCCCATCGCCTGCGCTACAACAATTCTCGGGAGGGTATTCGAGAATCCAAATTTCTTTAGTTCGCGAAAGCCTTTTTCGATGCCCCTCAAATTGCCTCCAGAACTTGTTGGAACAACAACAAAGTCAGGAACCTTTTCACCTAACTGAAGAAATATCTCGAATGCAATCGTCTTCGAGCCTTCAACCCTCATTGGAACATCTGAATTTGCCATGTAAATCCCGGCTTTCGCGCCAATTTCTACAGACTTGTGGTACAGGTCACCGTAGTCTCCCGTAACCTTGAGGACTCTTGGTCCATATATTGCGATTGGAGCTATTTTCTCTTCTGGAATGGAATCTGAAATCAGAATCGTTGTTCTCAGATTTGCTCTCTTTCCATAGGCGGCGACGGAAGCCCCCATGTTGCCCGTAGAGACTGTGCCGATTTGTCTGTATCCTTGATTTATAGCGTCAAGCGTTGCCAGATAGGTTCCCCGATCCTTAAATGACCAGGTGGGGTTTATCGACTCGTTCTTAACGAACAGTTCCAGTCCATCAAGAGTGGTATTCTCCAGTCTTGTTAGTGGAGTCAATCCTTCTCCCATCGAAAGAAAGTTGTTATCCTTCAGTTCTGGTAAAAGATGAGAAAAGCTCTCCAACATTTCTGATCTTCTGAATTGAAGCTTAATGAGCTTCTGGTTTTCGATTACGATTTCCAGTGGTTCTCCGCACGTGCAGCGGAAGTATTCTTGAGAATACTCTTTTCCGCAAGCAGTGCAGATTAGTCTCGAATGTTTCATTATATCGCCTCTTTCAGAGCCTTATTTCATAGACTGAATACTCTGCCTTTTCTTCGAATCTAGATCCTTAGCAATTGAAATTGATGGCAAGTTTTCGTAGTTGCAGTGCCAGTCAATTATCAGCCCCCTGGACAGGAATTCATTTGTGTATGCCCGTGATACGGCCAAACCAAATCCCCTCTTCCTATACTCTGCGACCATCTCCAAACCAACTTCAACTCTATCATCGGATCTGTAAACACCTATGCACCAGCTTAGTATTACACCATCCCTGACTATCATGTAGCCATCGCTCTTATCAATGAAGGAATCGAGATCTTCTTAGAATGAATATATCCATCCCTCAACAGCGAGGGAGTTGACCAGTCCTGTCTCAAACGTTCTTTCCGTAATCCTCTGTAGGAAATGATCCATCATGAAACCTGATACATCTCGAGTGTCTAGTTGACGCAACTGAAAGAACTATCTTTTTATCTTTTTTCTGGGATTCATTAACCCAAGAAGATCTCCAAGTCTCTCAAAAAAATCAGTAGCTGAATAGACGTTCAGTGAAGGTATCCCTCTCGCTTTTGCTTCGGGGATTAGCGTTTCAGAGAAGAACTCAAGAAGTATCGAATCTGCAGCCCCGACAATATCTCCTCCGATTAGTACAGTATCACAGCAGTTCCATACAACAGCCAATTGTGGCTCGTCGGGGTTATCAGTGTAGACCGCTCCCCGCGTGTTTTGATGGAGGATCGAAAGATATGCGAGGTTTTGAGCGAGCTCTCCGAAAAAGTAATCAAGACTCTGAAATCTTCCTGGTTCGGTCTGAAAAAGCAATTCCTTCTCCTTTCATTCACGGCTTTTCTATTCTACTCCGTATCTTTCCTGCAACGCAAGAGAGCACAGTTCTTTGTTTTGCGAATCATAAATGATAGATTATCTCAGGAGGTGATATATTGGAGGTCAAGGGATTTGTCGAAGTCAACGGTATTACTTACAAACTCATTAGCCGACAGAAAAGCGCACACAAGAAACTGAGGATAAGAAGCAAAGGACCAATGGGCATCCGTCTAGTTACTGAAGAGAGTTTTCTAAAGGAGAATGATGAGTTTCTCAAAAAGCTTCTTAAGAACTCAGAGATAGATATCCCGATAGGCAAAGATGATGGAGATATTGATGAATAGTTCTGCAGATCAATATAAAGAGATTTGCGAGAATATGCCCTCGGAAGAACAACGGATTGTTGAGTACAACGAAATCCTGCAATATAGATTGAACAGTGTTTTGCCGGGACTTCTCGAAGAAGAGGAATTTGATGCCTGGATGGTAATAGGAAGGGAGAATAATGAAGACCCGATAATCAAGACACTCCTTCCCGGTTCGTTCAATGGGGCAAGCAGAGTAACCGCGTTCCTGTTCACGAAGGAAGAGAGATTCGTGCTGTCTCCTTACGGAAGTCGAATGGAGGAGTTCTATCAATGCGCTTGGACAATTGAGGAAGGAGATGTCTTCAAATCAATAGCTAAGCTTCTGAGGGATTTGAAGATAAGAACACTCGGTCTGAACTTTTCAGAGGATTTCGCGTTGGCCGACGGAATTACTCATTCGCTTTTCGAGTCTCTAAGACAGAAGTTTGACGATCATATACATCTCGTGAGCGCCGAGAGAATCGCTGTAAATTGGTTGCAAACAAGGAGTGAGAGGGAGATTGAAGTCTACAGAAAGCTCGACAGGATTGCACACACAATAATTGGTAACGCCTTCTCTAGAGAGAATATCATTCCGGGGGTTACAACTACCAGAGATATCGAAATTCGACTGAAAAAACTCGCATCGAATCTCGGTTTGAGAACCTGGTTTGGCCCGGACGTAGACCTTCAGAGGCGTGGCGCAGAAGATCCCAGAAAGATCGGAGTGGTTGAGGGAGGAGATCTCCTTCACTGTGACTTCGGTTTTATCTACAGTGGTCTCGCAACGGATACCCAGCAGATGTTTTATCTGAAGAGCGATGAAGAGAACCATCTGCCGGAAGGGCTAGATGATGTGATAAGGAAGACAAACGAAGTTCAGGATATTCTGGCACGGAATTTCATAGAAGGTATAAGCGGAAACGAGTTGCTAAGCATCTCCTTAAGAGATGCAAAGGAAAGGGGTTTGGACGCGACAATCTACTCTCACCCTGTAGGGTATCACGGCCATGGGGCCGGACCGATCATCGGTCTATGGAATAATCAGGAGAAGATCCCAGGTACAGGAGATCTCAAGATTAGGAATTCGACTTGTTTTGCTATGGAGCTGAACTGCCGGTCTGCTTTGCTCTCTTGGGATGACCAGCCGGTCTACGGATTCCTTGAAGAAACGGTCGCTTTCAGGAACAACAAGATCGACTATCTAGATGGAAGGCAGGAAGAACTATTCATTTTATAGGAGGTGAGAATTCGTGAAAAGAATTCTTGTTATTATCTGTATTGTTGCCTTGACTACTGTGCTGGGGTTGTCGAATGAGCTGGTGAAGTCTTCAAACACAATGATGGTATCTCAACTGGCCGCTCTTGAGATCCAGGAGAACCCGTCAACGGGTTATCTCTGGCATATTTCCGCGGAACCGTCAGG
Source organism: Mesotoga sp. B105.6.4 (assembly GCF_002896535.1). Classification (NCBI taxonomy): domain Bacteria; kingdom Thermotogati; phylum Thermotogota; class Thermotogae; order Kosmotogales; family Kosmotogaceae; genus Mesotoga; species Mesotoga sp. B105.6.4. The sequence continues at coordinate 36,195 of NZ_JWIM01000047.1, forward strand.
TGTGCTTAGAAACTTTCTTGAAGAGCATAACGCACCGAGTCTTATGCCCGGGGCTCCTTCTGTAAAAGGTTGGATAATGACCGCGGCAAAGGAAGGAAAGACGCTGATCACGCTAAAACTCTTCAGAGAGTGGGAAGGAGAAAAGCAATCGGTAGACTTCAGGGCGTTAACCGTCGATGTCTCTGGGGAAGGAAAAGGGCAAGTTGATCTGAAGCTTCTCATGAACGAAGTGAATATCGGCTCAACCTTCACCATCACTCTAGAAGAGAATGCGAGCACAGGGTACACATGGCATTATGAGATACTCGGAGATGGAGTTAGGGAAGTCGCAAAAGATGTAGTGACAGACACTAGCGGAAAGGTCGGGGCTCCCTCGAGAGTTACCTGGACCTTCCAGGCGGTTGATGAGGGTAACACCTCGATCGTTTTTCGATACTTCCGTGAGTGGGAAGGTGCGAAGTCTTCGATAGACTTTGAAGCGTATAATGTCGCCGTGCAGCAGAATTGAGCTTTCTTGACTGATAGGGTTATTTAATGAATGTATAATGCTAATGAGGTGATAGCGAATTGAACATTTCGGGAAGCAAGCTGCAGGTATATCTTACTTCAGCGGCTATTCTTGTAATATCTGTAATTGTCTTTTCCCTGCATTCGATTGAGCCGGTTAAGTTACTGGCGATATTGAGTGAGATGCTTGTAATCGGAGCTTTACTTGTCGCAGCCTACCTTCTTGGAAGCAAGGAGCTTCATCGGGGGATTCCTGTCGGCCTTATCCTGTTATCGTTGTCAACGTATTTCGATCTAGTTGAAGCATTAACCGGGATGGCAGCCTACGAATTCATTTCATTGGGACTGCTGGCTGCGGGTTTCCCAATCCTTCTAGTTAACGTTATCTACCACTTAAGGGAGCGTAAGAAGAGAATCTCCGAATTCACCGCCGTTGTAAACAATTCGCTTGATGGAATACTTATTCTCGATCTATCAGATAGGATTCTGCTTACTAATAGAACCTCATGTGCTCTACTGGGATACAAGGAAGAAGATCTTGTGAACCGGGCTTTTTTCGATTTTCTCTCTGAGAGAAGTGAGAAAGCTTACAAAGAAGCGAAAACATCTCTGTTTGCTGGTCAAAACACTGCTTCGTTTTCAGGTGAATTGATTACTTCCGATACGTCTAGATTAAATGCGGAAATCAATCTAGTTATAGCAAGGGATTCAAAAGAGGATCCTGATTCGATAGTTCTTACCTTTAAGGACGTTACTCATCTTAGAAAGATTGAGTCCGCTCTGAGTGAGCAAAGCAAGTTCCAAAGAGTTCTTAATGAGTTGATCACAGAGGTGCTTGAAAGCGATTTCGACGAAAAGACCTACAAGTACTTTCTTATGAAGTGTGTGAAGGCCTTTCCAAGAGCAGATGCAGCCGCCTTTCTTCTCAAGCAAGATGACGGACGTTTTCACTTTGTCGCCGCATACAACTATGACTTTGAAGAATTGAAGTCAGTTTCCTTCAGTACAGAAGAACTAATCCAGAAAGGAAGTGATAAGGTAGTTGTTATAAAGGACTACAGTGTTGACTACCGAATGGAAAATGAACGGCTCGAAAGGATAATTAATGGAGGAAGGCTGCGAGAAATAATGAGTACTCTATCTATCCCGATAAAGATCGATGACGAAGTGAAAATGTATTTCAACCTCGACAGTTTTAATTCGCCGACTGCTTTTGACGACGAGAAGATAATTAGCACTGCAATAGGTTTCGGAAAGGCGATCTCGGTTCTTCTATTGAGAATTCAGACTGTCAATGAACTCAGAAGGCAAAGGGAGCTAATGGAAAGACTATCAATGGAAGATCACCTAACAGGCCTTCCGAATCGCAGAGCCTTCTTTGACTGTGCAATGAGGCAAATAGAGCTCTCAAAAAGGAATGGGCAAGAAATGGCTATCCTGTATCTCGATCTCAATGACTTCAAAGGAGTTAACGATACTCTTGGCCATGACTTCGGTGACGCGCTTCTTAAAAGCATTGGGAAACGTCTAAGTTCGATCTGCCGTAGAAGTGACTTAACTGCAAGAATGGGTGGAGATGAATTCGTGTACATTCTGCCCTCAACGGGAACAGAAGGGGCCATAAAGGCTGAAGCAAAAGTGCATGAAGCCTTTGATCAGCCCTTTTCTGTAAAGGGAAGACGTGTAAAGCTAACTGCCAGTGTGGGTATCGCAGTATATCCAGAAAACGGCAAGACAATAAGAGAACTGCTGAAAGTTGCCGATGAAAAGATGTACAAGAAAAAAGAGAGCCTGTCTAGAGAAATAAAGAAAGCAACGATAGTTTGATAAACCATGCTCTGTCAGTTAAACGCAGCTTTCAATCGCTTTCATAACGACTTCCGGTTGGCAATACTCTGCTTCGTCCTAAGAGTGGAATTGGCTGCTATATATAGCATGATTCATGCTAGGATTGTTTGTCGGAGCTAACACATTGTCAAGCAATTCCTAACCTGAAGCCCTCATATACACTTGATTATGCGAAATGTTTCCTTCCATCGCGAGGAGGTATCTATGAAGATCAAGTTTTTTGCTCTTATAACCTTATCCACAACACTGATCATTATGCTTGCGGGGTGTCCGACCCCTACCAAATTCACATTGACTGTTACCACCTCTCCAGATCTGGCACTTGACATAAGAATCGACGGGACGCTTTTTACTTCACCCAAAGGAATGATTGTGAACAGTGGAACAACGAAGCAGATTTCGGTCGATACTCCACAGCAGAAGGACATATCACCCTGGCTTACGGGAATAGACGCGAGATACGTATTCAGTAACTGGAATGATGGCAATGCTTCGAATCCCAGAAATGTGAGGGTCAACTCGGACACAACTTACACGGCTGACATGAACGCTGAATACAGGATTGACAGGGCCTCAACACCTTCATTGTGGGAAGTGTTTTCCACTTGGTACGAACGTGGTTCAGAAGTTGAATTCAGTACTTTTCAGCAACTTGAAACATATAACTTCAGCCATTGGCTTATCAATGGCGAGAATCGTGGAAGCAGTAATCCCATTGTCTTGGTAATAGATAAACCGCTCCTGATTACGGCTGTATATGCTCAGCAGCAGGCTCAGTACACTCTTACGGTGACTACTATTCCGGAAACCGGATTGAACATCAGCATTGGTGGTACTAACTACACTTCGCCGAAGACAGTGACTCTCAACAGCGGAACTTCAAGAGCCATCGAAGTTACTTCCCCTCAAGAGAAAGATAAATCAGCTCAAGTGACAGGAACTGATACCCGCTTCACCTTCATACAGTGGAGCGACACGAATACTAACAACCCAAGAACGATTACCTTGAACTCAGATATGACCTATACCGCAGAGATGAAAGTAGAGTACAAAGTGGCAACGGGAACAAATCCTGCAGGAGGAACTGTTGATGGAGCCGCCTGGTACATGGCGGGGACGGTTAAGAATTTCACTGCGCCGGTGAGAACGGGGTACACATTCTCTCACTGGGTAATAAACGGAGCGAACATGGGAGATGCGAACCCCATAACTGTTAACGTCAATTCTCCCAAGAACGTTATTGCACACTACAATGCAGAAACCACGACGAAGAATATCTTTGGAACCGTTACCCCGTATACGGGAAACATAAAGACAGCAGACCTGAATGAGATGGAGATACTCTCCAATACGGAAATAAGAACGACGAACGACAAGCCCGAGTACATCGAGAATGAATATCTATTGAAGGTAGAATCATTCAAGGAAGCCGAGGAATCATTCTCCACCTCCTCTCTTCCCGAGATACAGTTAATTGACAGAATAGAAGACTACTACAGTGAACTGAAATACTTGCACGTAAGAACGACTGCTAGCGAAGAGGAGCTGAGAGGATTGCAAGGGGTTGTCCAGGTTTCTAGAAACAGCACTTTCTATGCGCTTGAGACAACACCGAATGATACTTACTACTCGCTACAGTGGAACTACCCGCTGATCAATTTACCTCGAGCTTGGGACTACACGGTTGGCTCCAGGAGTGTGGTTGTTGCGGTAATCGATTCGGGATTCAGCACGAGTCATCCCGATCTTGCAGGAATTTTTGAGTCCGGTTATAACTTTATAGACAACAACACTAATGTCTCGGAACCGAACACTTCCGAAGACAGCCATGGAACTCACGTCGTTGGAACGATAGCCGCTCTTACAAACAATGGTAAAGGCGTATCTGGAGTTACCTGGGGAGGATTTGGAATCACCTTGATCCCGATCAGGGGAATCAAAGATGCAGCAGCTCTTATGAACAGCATAATCTACGCAGTCGATCATGGGGCGAAGGTCATTAATATGAGTCTTGGAGGAGCTTCAGACAGCCCGGCCGTATATGATGCTGTGAAATACGCAGCAAGGAATGGAGTGGTTATGGTCGCAGCTTCTGGAAACAATGGAGACGGTAATATACTTTATCCTGCCCGCTATCCGGAGACGATAGCTGTAGGAGCCGTCTGGGAAGATAGAGGTACAATCACGAGATCGTCATACTCTTGCTTTGGACCTGCTTTGGACGTTGTGGCACCGGGAGGATATATGAGATCAGGCACCGATCCAAACGGAATATACAGCACCGGATGGACTCCTTTGGGCAACACCTATATGTATATGCAGGGAACATCGATGGCCACACCACATGTAACTGGCGTAGTTGCTCTTCTTATGGGATCCGGGTTGACCGATCCCGATGATATCAGAAGTGTGTTGCGCAATACTGCAGTTGATCTTGGAACACCGGGCAGAGACTACTACTACGGCTGGGGGCTTGTAGACGCGGAAGCGGCTCTCGATGCCATTACCTCGCCACAAGAGTTCAAAGTCTTCTTGAGAAATCCGTCAACTGGCACCAATATTACCAGCACCAACCTATCTGACTCAGGTGCATACCATTTCAGTGACGTAAGCAATTCTCAGGTCGAAATCTTCGCCTGGAGGGATATGGACGAAAGCGGAACGATTGACACTGGAGATCTTCTTGGATATTACAACTATTCAGGCGGCAAACCCAATCTAAACAACGCTCAAACGATAACTCTCTCCGGTGGCGACAACTGGATTGACTTCCAGTTCGCCCCGATAATTGGAGATTGATCCGGTAGAAACGATGAATCTTGCAGGCATCTGATTCAAGAGCCTAACAGTTAAAATAACTGAATGAACGAAGCAAATTGAAAAGGAACGCAACCTCTGCGTTCCTTTTCTCTTTTATAAATCTTTCTATCTATTTTTAGTGACAGGCTCGGTTTCTTGAACTCTTTTAACCGCAAAACCTACAGATGCTAAACTTCAAAAGCCGATGATAGAAGTATGGAGACCGTGAGAATTTATTTGATAAAGAAAGTGAGGCTTAGTAGCTGAGGACGAAGGCCTTTCGCCCTCCCTAAAAAGAGAAAATCTCGACATAATACTTTCTCATCCTCTCGTTTAATACTTCGTCTAAACAGTGTTCAGATGACATTGTGTAAGCAACGGCTCTGATCCGAACAAAAAAACTTATGGGTAATAATAACTAAAACCCGGTCAAAAGGAACGCAGTTGTCTTGCGTTCCTTCTAACTAACACGGTCTTTTTGAGGGTTTCTATTAGAAAACAATGCCTAATTCAGGATTTCGTCCAGCTCTTCAACGCTCTCTATTCCTTTGTCTGAGATCTCAAAAAGCATTCCATTGAAGATGAACTTGACTCTTTCTCCAAGGGCGAAGACCTTTGCAACCCATTCGCTTCTATCAGCCAATTCAAAATAAGCTTTGCTGTAAGCAACAAGGCTTATCGGTTCAAGTGTCTTGACCTCTTCGTCGTCCTGAACCCATATTCCTTTTTCGAGAGCAAATCCGACACTGTCTACAAATTTGTAGTCAGAGGCTCCGCTTCCGACAAACTGGTCTTGCTCCATCTCGGCAACAGACTTTGCAGCCATTACGGCATCTACAGCGGGGGAGGCGCTGAAGCCGCCCCTGTCTCCCAGGGTAGAGGTCTGTACTCTTTCAGGGGCAATCAGGTAGGAGGTGAACTCGTTAATTATGTTGAATTTCTTTGAAAGAGCGATAATCTCTTGTTTCACTTCTTCTTTTGCCGCTATAGAGAGAGAGAAATCATACCTGTAGATATTTGCAAGATGAGCAATTCTCTTCTGTGCCCAGATCTTTGCAATAAATGGGTTGTCAGGATTCTTTGAAACTCTGAATAGATACTCGTATCTGTATCTCTCTAATCCTCTTGTTCCTTCTACGATTACTTTCAGATCGCCCTCTTCAAAGTAAGTGCCGGAGAGTCTTAGAGCCTGTCCGGAGAATAGAGAATGCGGGCCGGTCGGAAGAACCTTCGCAACCTCCGATCCTTCGATAGATATAGTCACATTCTCTAGAGCCGGCGTCTCGATCGTCCTGTAAAGATCGGTAACCTTTCCTTCAATGTTTTCGCCTTCAACAATGTAACTTACCCTTCCAGCGTTTTCCTGAACCAGTCTGTCCAAAAGTTCAGCGACAACGCCCGTTCCTACTCCAAAAGAAAACAGGTGTACATTTCTGGCTCTTGCCTCGGGAGTTGCATCGTTGATTATCTTCCCCGTGTCCGTAATTCCTTCGGTGGGAGCTCCATCTGTGAGAAAGAGGAGCACTTTGAACCTTCCCTGGTCGTCTTTGCTAAACATGTCTATGCTCGTTTGAAGAGCGTCATAGATATTTGTCATGCCATCTGCCTGAATGCGCCTTACATTCTCTATCCAGACAGCCCTTTCCGATGCATCGAGCAATCCCCCCGTGAGATTGTGGACATGGCCATCGAAAGTCACAATCGCAAAGCGGTCGCCGGAACGAAGCATCTGAAGGACCTGCTCCAGAGCTCTTTTTGCCTGCTCCATCTTCTCGCCGTACATCGAGCCGGAAATGTCGAGAACGAAGACAACATCCTTGGGAATGATTGTTTCTTCTTTCAGTCTAGGAATAATTGTAAGAAGGAAGTATCCTTCATTCATGACGTCATCCCAGTGAGTTGCAAGGGATGAAGGGATCTCGTCTTCAGATGATGTAAGAACTAAAGCCACGTCTGAACCTGGCACGAAATCGGTTGCATTAAAGATGTAATCCCTGCCCGATGCGCTTTCCATCTCTCTTAACGGGTGAGTCGGCGAATAGACCTCTGCAATCTCAAACGGGACCGAAACTCTGATGTTGACAGCTCCTATCGGTGCAGAGAGAAAGCTATCAATCTTTAAAGGATAGATCATCGAATAAGAATTGGAAGAAATCTCGAGAGGCTGACTGTATTGGATCAGGAACTGGCGTTTCTCTCCCGGTTCAAAGGGATATATGCTCATTCGGATCAGTTGAGTTCCAACGTACTCGAGCAATGCCGGGTCTTTCATTTTCGCAACAATTTCCTGATAGATTTCTCGGGCCTGATCTGCCGGCAGTACTTCTCCCTTAAGAACTTGATCCCCTATCTTCATAGTGAAGTCGCTAATCACGGCCGAAGATGGTATTGGGAAGAGATACACCGCTTCAAGCAATCTCATGGATTTGTTCTCAAATTCCTCCTCGATAATCACAGTTGCAATTCCGTCTTCGACTTTTATATGAACATTGTGAGAGTTCATAACAAACCCGCCTAGACCCCTTTCAATTGGATACGGTGGAACCACTACTCCGTTTGAAAAGACAGTTGCACCAGCCAAAACGAACAGAACCATTGCCCCAAAACCCTTCATTCTATCGCCCCCTCTTTCTCCTTACTACATATGACATGAGAGAGGGCTACAAAGTTTGCTACATCAATGCGATTCAATATATGAAATTCATAAATAGCTTATTATTGGCTCAAAAGAGATTTGACAATGCCTTTTGTCTTTACCAACAAAAAACCCGGAGATCAAAGATCTCCGGGAATATCTTGCTGACCCAAAAAAATCTAGAATATCGAATCAGGTTCGTAGTAGAGTTCAGCGTTTTCAGCTGTAATAAGCTCTGCGGCGAGAATTATCTTAGAAGGAATCTGCTGCTGGTAGAATCCTTCCAGTGGATGGCCCCTCATTGCGAATACAGCCATCGAAATACCGGTAGCGATCATTGACGGCGGATATGTGACGTCTGCTCTTACGAGTGGGTCATTGTCAATGATCTTCTTTATCATTTCCTTTGATCCGGCGCCACCGAGGAAGAGCTTGATATCATTTCTTCCTGACTCCCTGTAGGCCTGAAGAACTCCAACGAGAACGTCGTCATCCTGTGCCCAAACGGCGTCGATCTTTGGGTATTTCTGGAGATAGTTTTCCATGATTTCCAGTCCGCGGGCTGTATCCCAGTAAGCGGGCTGGGAATCGAGAATTCTTATGTCTGGATACTTAGCCATTACTTCATTAAATGCGTCGACTCTTTCGCTGTTTATTACACATGGAATGCCTTCAAGAACCACTATATCGCCTTTGTAATCAAGAGCTTCTGCCATCCACTCGGCGGAGACCCTTCCAAGTCCCGGGTTATCGCCGGCAACGTACACGTTTTCGACAGGCTTGGTGAGACCTCTGTCGACGGAGACAATAAATACCCCGCTGTTGTACGCTTTCTCAACTATCGGCGTGAGTGGTTCGGAGTCATGAGCAAGAATTACAAGAGCATCGATGCCCTTTACCATGAGGTCTTCAACATCTCCAACCTGTTTCGCGGGTGAATCGGCAGTGACTAGGAAGAACTCAACATCGGGATCCTTTTCGTTCCAGTCCTTTATTGCCCTCTGTGCCCACCATACTATTCCACCTGTCCAGCCGTGATCTGCACTCGGGATGGCGACACCAATCTTAATCTTCTCGGCAGCCATTGCAAAAGCCGAGAGTACAAACACTACAAGGATCATGAGAACTAATGCCTTTTTCACAAAAAACACCTCCTATTTCCTTTGGCCCCAACGGGGTTATTGAGCTCTCTTTCTCTGTATCAAGACCGCGCCAATTATTACTACTCCCTTGACCGTTCCTTGCAGATACGGTGAGACTCCTAGCATGTTCAGCATGTTGTTTATTATTCCGAGAGTGATCGCTCCGATTACGGTTCCAAAAATCGAACCCGAACCACCTGTCATAGGTGTTCCGCCGATTATGACTGCTGCAATGGCATCAAGTTCATAATTGAGACCGCCGTTAGTGGAACTCATAGAATTCAATCTGGCCGAGAGAAAGACAGCTGAGAATCCTACGGTTATTCCGACTGCTACGTATGACATGAATCTCGTTAGATTTACCTTTATTGCAGAATACTTTGCGACTTTCGGATTGGAGCCTACAGCACAAAGGTACCTACCATAACGTGTCTTATTGAGTATTATGGCAAAGACCACCGCAAGACTTATGAAAACGATAACCGGGTTCGGAATTCCTAGAATTCTCCCCATTCCAAGATCCGGGAAGAGCCTACTCTGCGATCTGAATACACCGGCACTTCCTATATACAACGCCATCGATCTGAATATGGCCATGGTACCTAGAGTAGCAATGAAAGGTGCTATCTTGCCAAGGGTGACCATCAATCCGTTAAGAGCTCCAAGTCCAGCACCGAAACCCAGCCCGATGAGAAGGGCAAAGAATATGGCCCATGGTTCCCCGCTTGCACCAAAAACTCCCAGAAGCCAGTTCAGTGCAAGGATAACAATTCCACCGACCAGTGCAACCATCGAGCCGACCGAAAGATCGATTCCTCCCGAAATTATAACAAAGGTCATACCTAGCGCTATGATTCCAGTATAAGAAACCTGCCTCAAAATATTTAGAAGATTCTGAGTCTGAAGAAAATACGGGCTGGCGAAAGCGGATATCACGAACAGAATCGCAAGAGCTATTAACGGACCAAACTTCTCGTATTCGAATCGTCTACGGACATTCTCTCTTGCCATCTAAGCAACCCCCTTGAGTCCAGTGGCGTGAAGCATTATCTCCTCTTCGTTGATATGTTCTCCTTCAAGGATTCCCATAATCCTCCCTTCTCTCATAACGATCACGCGATTACACATGCCCATGATTTCTTCAAGTTCAGAGGAGATCAGAATACAGGATACACCTTCCCTAACTAGCTCGTTTATGAATCTGTATATTTCTCTCTTCGCGTTAACGTCAATTCCTCTTGTGGGTTCGTCAAAGATGAATATTTCGGGCTCCGGATCGAGGGATTTGGCGAGAGACACTTTCTGCTGATTACCACCGCTGAAGAACTCCAGCCTCGTCTTCAGAGATGCTGCCCTGATGTTGAACTTGTCAACGTACTTCTTTGTCTTTTCCTTCTCCAACTTGTTGTTGATAAGTATCTTAGAGTAGGAAGGCAGTGAAATGAGGGTGGTGTTCTTTATCATGTCGAACGAAGTGAGGATTCCGCTTCCCTGGCGGTCTTCAGACAAGTAAGCTATTTTGTTCTTCACGGCATCGATAGGAGATCTAATCTCGACTGATTTTCCGTTGATGCTGATCTTGCCGGAGTCTTTCTTTCTGATGCCAATGATCGTCTCGGCAAGCTCAGTCCTTCCGGCGCCCACCAGACCAGCAAAGCCGAGAATCTCACCTTTGCGAAGGCCGAAGGAAATGTCTTCCAGAAGGCCATGCAAAGATAGACCCTCAACTTCAAAGACAATCTCTTCAGAGGGTGAAACCTTCTCGGGAAAGACCTGGCTCAGTTCACGACCAACCATCCTCCTCGCCATTTCTTCTTCATCTGCCTCGTCAGCTTGACTGATGCTAATCGTCTTTCCATCTCTCAGAACCATAACCCTATCGCAGATCTCTTTGACTTCCTTAAGTTTGTGAGAAATGTAGATGATCGTGACACCGCTTTCTTTAAGACTTCTCATTAGGTCAAAGAGGGTCTCGATCTCATTTAGAGTTAAGACTGTTGTCGGTTCATCCATTATCAATAGCTTAGAATTAAAAGCAATTGCCTTTGCTATTTCAACCATCTGCTTTTGGGCTACGCTTAGCCTTTCAATCTTTTCCTCGGGATGTATTGATTTCTTGAGTTCCTCCAGAAGCGAGACAGTCCTCTTCTTCATCTCTCTCTTGTTAAGAAAGCCCTTACGAGTAATTTCGCTGCCTAGAAAGATATTTTCGTAGACGTTGAGTTCGTTGATCAGATTGAATTCCTGTGGAATCATGGAGATGCCTATCGCTTTTGCATGCAAGGGGTCCTTGATATCTACTTCATTACCCTCAAAGAAGATCTTTCCCTCTGTGGGTGTGTAGATTCCACTGAGAATCTTGACAAGAGTAGACTTACCGGCGCCATTTTCTCCGATTATCCCGAAGATTTCTCCCTTGTTTATCTCGATGTCTATATTGTCGAGAACTCTAACCCCTGAGAATTCCTTTGAAATTCCTTGGGTCTTTATTAGGGCATCACCCATTAGGTCACTCCTCAACTTCTCATTGCATCGTCAAAAGCGACGTTTGAAGGCTCAAAGTCAACTTTTCTCACAAAATCGGCTGCTTCTTTCGCTCCGAACTCTCTTTCCATTCCGCTGTCTTCCCATTCTACTGATAAGGGGCCGCTATAACCTATGTTATTCAGTTCTCTAATTATTTCTTCAAAATCAACGTCACCGTGACCGAGCGACCTGAAGTTCCATCCGCGTCTAGTGTCACCGAAGGTCATCATTGATCCTAAAATTCCGGCTTTGCCGTCGAGGGTCACTGCGGCGTCCTTCATGTGTACATGATAGATTCTTTCAGCGAAGTCCCTTACGAAAAGGTGGGGTTTGACTCCCTGCCAGATGAGGTGGCTTGGATCGAAATTGAACCCGAGCGTTTTTCTGTAATTGAATACTTCCAGCAACCTCTTGGCAGTGTAATAATCGAATGCAATCTCAGTGGGATGAACTTCGAGAGCGAAGGTAATTCCTTCGGCGTCAAACTTATCGAAAATCGGCGTCCAGAGATCAACTATCTCTTGATAAGCATCTTCCACCATTTTCTCCGTTGTCTGGGGGAATGAATACCAGAACTTCCATACGGGAGAACCGGTAAAGCCGGTCACTGTGTAACAGCCCATGTTCTTCGCGGCCGTTGGTGCGTACATCATTTGCTCGATACCCCATGCTCGAATCTTTTCGGGACTTCCTCCACAGCTTGCCGGTGCGAAGCCGTCGAGTCTGACATCGTACAGATCACCTACACATTGCCCCATTAGGTGTGCTCCGATGGCCCAGCACTTCAGATTGTGTTTTTCGAGGATTCGCCTTCTTTCATCGACGTACTTTGGGTCCTTCGCAGCCATTTCGAGATTCATATGATCGCCCCAACATGCTATCTCCAAACCATCATATCCCCATGAACTGGCCTTTTCACAGATTTCTTCGAAAGTGAGATCGGCCCACTGGCCTGTAAATAATGTAACTGGTCTTTTTCCCATGTCAAAACCTCCTGACTACAGATCTACCCAGACGCTTCCCTTCTGGGAGCTCTCGACTGCTTTTCCAATGAATCTAACTCCTGCCAGACCGTCCTCTACTGTGGGGAAGTCGGCGTCAGACAGATCTTCCCCATTTTTCTTTTTTATAAGAGTCGTTGCGAAATTCCTGTATATGTTCGCAAAAGCTTCGTAGTAACCTTCTGGATGTCCCGCAGGTATTCTGGAGACGTTTGCCGCAGACGGGAGCATGTAACCTCCGCCTCTTGAGAGTATCTGAACCGGCCCTCCTACATATGCCACCTTCAGGTAGTTTGGATTCTCCTGTTCCCATTCGATTGAACCTTTGCTTCCGAATATCCTTATCTTCAGGCCGTTGTCATGTCCTACTGCAACCTGTGATGCCCAGAAGACTCCTCTAGCCCCGTTGTCGAACCTGACGAGAATCTCTGCGTTGTCATCCAAAGTTCTTCCGGGAACAAATGAGTCCAGACTGGCACAGATGGACTTAAGCTTCAACCCCGTAATATAAGAAACAGTGTTTTCAATGTGACTGCCAATATCACCGACACAGTTCGACTTTCCCGTCTGAGAAGGATCTGTTCTCCAGGAAGCCTGCATATTACCAGTATCTTCCAACCTTGTTGCCAGCCAGTCCTGAGCATATTCTCCCATAACGACTCTAATCTCGCCGATTTCCCCTCTCTGTATCATCTCTCTTGCGTGTTTGACCATAGCGTTTCCCGAGTAGGCATATGCTACAGCAAAGAGAAGCTTCTTCTCTTGAGCTAATCTTGAGAGTTCCTCAGCTTCCGACTCATCCACAGTAAGAGGTTTCTCGCAAACAACATTTATATTTGCTTCAAGAAACTTCTTTGCAATAGGATAATGAGTGACGTTTGGAGTGCATATGCTTACGAAATCTATACAGTCTTCTCTGGAGGACTCCCTTTCGGCCATTTCTTCGTAGTCTTTGTATACTCTGTCGTCAGTAACTCCAAGCTTTTTCGCAGTCCTGATGGTGTCTTCGTAATCAATCGAGAAGCAGCCAGCAACAAGTTGTGCGAGACCGTCCATCGCTATTGCCTTTCTGTGAACGTCGCCAATGAAAGATCCCTCGCCACCGCCTACCATGCCATATCTTAACTGACCCGCTGAGGAGACTTCTTTGCCTTCAATCATTTTACTCACCTCTCGTCTATATTGAATCTCACCGATGTAGTACGAAGAAAAGGGCGAATTTCCCCTATTCTCTAAAATTATAGCTAAAATGGAACTCAATTCTTGCATGATAATTTGGCAAAGTAACGGGAGGAAAACGGAAGGATTTTGTGAGAAACAGCATTGGATTCCACTATTTTCACTATACGGAGGATAATCATCCCAGATCGTTACTGGAGCGCTTAGAAGAGTGTCGTAACAATAACCGATAGTTGCCTTTAATTTTTTGCCCCATAAAAATATTTATCTGATGGAAATAGGGAGGCGTGGAAATGCCCCGCCTCAGTTTTGATAAGTCTGGAGCCCCCCTTTTATCTTGCTCTTTATTAAAAGGAATAATATAGCTGTCGTTAGACAGGTCCACAAAATCTGGAAAGCAAAACCGCTCCATTTTGAGCTCAGGTTCAGAATATCCCGTAACGCCACGAATGACCAGCAAGTAGGAGACCAGAAGAAACCCATTGCGCTCCCTCTGGAAGTATGAAAACTAGCATCACAGGCATAAGCAATAGCCAGCCACTGATCTTCAACTTTTCAATGCCGCTCATCTGAGAGGATGAAACTACACCGATGAGAAAGCCGACAACTACTCCGATTATCGAGCTCACAGCGCTAACTATTATCAGCTTCAGATAGTCGATGCCGGGGATATCGAATATCAAAGTCGCAACGAGCGCATGGAATAGAGGTATCACAATTCCCATGACACTTCTGCCAAAAATTAGTTCGTTCTTTGTGATAGGAGTTACCATGAGAGCCCTCATAGCTCCGGACTCTTTCTCTTCTATTATGTTGAATCCGATAACCATACCACCAAGAACAAAAGAAATAATGACTACAAAGCTGAAACCGAATACCGTAATCAGAGGAACGAGTCTTACTCTATCGCTCTCCTCCACTTCGAGTGATTTCCATACATCGAATTGAATTCCCGACAAAATAAGTTTCGCAGCTTCTTCGATTTCCTTCGATTTGTTTCCTTGAAGAACGAGGTTATATGATTTTCCGTCATGATATAGGCCGATAACATCGCTCTTGCCTCCGACTCTTTCTTTCAATTCAGCTTCAGATACAGCGAATTTAATATCTCCGAACTTCTTTAAGGTCTCTGCAGCCTCCTGACTTTGTCACCAAAAATGACGAAAGAGTAACAACGGTCTTTGAAACTCGCCCGATATTTCATTGGACTGAAAAAAGAATCCGGGGACATTTTGTGTTGTGCTTTCTGGCTTTTCTAATGGAACGCTCATTGGAGATTAAAGCAAAAAAGAATGGGATTGATGCATCTCCTCAAAAACTGAAGGAATCTCTCAAATCACTACAGGTGATGGGTTTTTCTACAAATCATAAGGACTATTTTTTGAAGACAAGGGGGGATCCGCTTGGGAATAGGTTGGTGAGGCTCTTTAGAATTAAGCCTCCCAACAATGTGACGGAACAATCTGAACTCGTTCTTTGATTTAGATAAGATTCAAGTCGCTTCTGTTCGTGGTGGCAATTTGGCATTTTTTTGTTGTAACTTTTGCGCTATGACTGATTTTGCACTCCCTGTCGTGACAAAGTCAAGTTACTTGTCAATCGCAATATATGAATAATCACTGGGGAAAAAAGAGAGCGGCATCTCACCGCTCTCCAAGGAAATTGCAGCTTACTCAAGAACGTCAATAGTTATTAATTTCAATGGAATGATAACCTTTGGTTCGACGCTTGCACCGTTGATGATTCTCTGAGCCGCAATCACTGCCATTTCCATCTGCAGGTAGGGCTGCTGCTGAACTGTTGCAATCATTTCTCCAGCCTTAATTGCAGCAATTGCATCGTCAGTCGCATCGATTCCGACGATCTTGATTTCATTCAGCCTTCCTGCGGCAATCGCCGATCTTACAGCACCCAGAGCCATTTCGTCATTGTGGGCGTAAATTCCATCCAGAACAGGGTTCCCCTGTAGAATGTCGTCAGCGACTCTCGCGCCTTCTTCCCTTGAGTAATTTGCTGTCAGTGATGCGACGACTTCAATACCGGGGTACTTCTTCATCTCGTCCATGAAACCGGCTTGCCTGTCTACTGACGAGGGCGCACCGGGAATTCCCTCAAGAATCGCAACTCTGCCTTTTCCGTCAAGAGCCTCTGCCATGGCGACTGCGGCCAGCATTCCGGCTTCTTTATTATCAATATCAAGATGCTGCGCCACAACTCCTCCATTCGAAGGTCTTGTAACTGTAATTACCGGGATTCCGGCTGCATTTGCTTCAAGAACTGCCGAGACTATTGCATCTGAATCAACTGGATTGATGATAAGTACATCAACCTTTCTCGTTATTAGATCCTGAATCTGAGCGAATTGAGTTTCCGGTTTGTCCTGTGCGTCTAGAACGATCAGTTTCAACCCAAGTTCACTTGCCTTTGCCTCTCCACCCTCTTTCATGGTTACGAAAAAGGGATTCGCCAGCGTGGAAACTGAGAATCCAATGGTCTTGGCCGCAAGGCCAGTTAGTGCCAGCAATCCAACCATCAAAATTACCAAAAGCATTCGTTTCATGTTACCCCTCCTTTTTGATAGGTAATCTTAATCACTACGTTTTGCCAGTACGGCAACGAGTATTATGACTCCTTTAACGATTTGCTGAAAGAACGATGAAACTCCAACTAGATTCATTCCATTATCAATAACACCTATTACCATGGCTCCCAGGAGTGTGCCCAACACGGTTCCCACTCCTCCTGAAAGGGAGGCTCCGCCAAGTATCACCGCAGCGATGACATTCATCTCAAGCCCTTCTGCAGCGTTCGGTTGCGCCGATAGCAATCTGGAAGTTATGAGAATGCCACCAAGGGCGCTCGTGAGGCCGGAAATTGCGAAAGCAAGCACCCTGTACTTCTTGACAGGAATTGCTGATAACCTGGCAGCTTCTTTGTTAGCTCCGATCGATTTAACATATATACCATGTTTGGTTTTGTTCAGTACAAAGAAGGCAAGAGCGAAGACCCCGGCGGCAATAATCGTTGATACCGGCACTGGACCGAGATAACCAGCGCCCATTATACCGAAATTAACCGGCAATCTAGATATTGGTTTTCCTCCCGTCCACACTAGCGCTACTCCTCGCGCAATTCCCATCATTGCAAGCGTTACTATGAAGGATTGAACTCTTCCGTAGACGGTGAGAACGCCATTTGTAAGCCCTATACCGATTCCCATAGCCAATCCCGCAATCATAGCAATAAATATTGAGCCCGTAGCGGTCAGAACTGCTGCGGTTGCAACTCCTACCAATGCTGCGGAAGAACCTACAGAAAGATCTATCTCTCCAGTTAGGATGACGAAGGTCATTCCGATGGCGACTATTAAGGTTATCGACACCTGCCTGGTTATATTGAGCAGATTTCTGGAATTGAAGAAGAAGGGAGATATCACTGAGAAGACTACCATCAGGATCACAAGAATTAGAATCAGTCCCAACTCTCCTTTGAGCAACTTCAGAAATTTTGCCCAAAACGCAGATCTATCCGTTTTCTCGATATTCTTTTCCATCTGCCCTAACCTCCAAGTGCCAGTGTCAATAACTGCTCTGTTGACGATTCTTTACCGACTAACTCACCTACTATTTCACCCTTTCTTATAACAAGTATTCGATCACAGATCGCACTCATCTCCCTGAACTCAGAAGACATTATTAGAATTCCCGTGCCGCGGTCGGCAAGATAATTTATCAGAGAATAGATCTCAGTCTTTGCGCCAATATCGATTCCGCGGGTCGGTTCATCTAGAATCAGGATATCGGGTTCACCGCATAGCCACTTCCCAATAACTACTTTCTGTTGATTACCGCCGGAAAGATTTTGGACTGCCATCTTTATGTCTAGCGGACGCACTCTCAACTTTTCACATGTATCCTTTGCGAGCTGCGATTTCTTCTTGTTGGAAACTACCCCTTTGGTAATGGCAAGATCGATATTTGCAACACAGATATTGTGCTCTACGTTAAGCCTTAGAAAAAGGCCTTGGCCCTTTCGATCCTCAGGGATGAAGGAAATGCCGTGTTTCTTTGCATCATCAGGCGACTTCAGACTTACTGCCTTGCCACCGATCGAAATATCGCCCTGCACAGAACTGTCGGCTCCGAAGAGTCCAAGTGCTAGCTCACTCTTTCCAGAGCCAATTATTCCAGTAATTCCCAGTATCTCGCCCTTTCTTAGAGAGAAATTGATTGGCGCAAACATCTTTTCTGTTCTGAACTCTCTCACTTCAAAGAGCTTCTCTTCTGATGAAGTCCCTTCTCGAACGGGGAACTCCTCTTTGAGCGTTCTTCCCAGCATTGATTTTACAAGCGTTTTCAGATCTACCGAACGAATGTCGAATGTTCCAGCGTTCTGGCCGTCTCTTAATACAGTCGCCCTATCACAAACGCGAAAAACCTCATCTAGGTGGTGAGATATGTAGATCATGTTTACTTCTTTCTTCTTCAGGTCATCCATGATTTTGAAGAGTGTGTCAATTTCCGCTCTGCTCATACCGGTTGTGGGTTCATCCAAAAGAAGAATATTCGCATTGATAGAGAGAGCTTTGATGATTTCTATTATCCTTTTCTGGCCAAGTCCCAAATCGCCCACAAAAGCACTCGGATCCACAGCAATTGCAAAGGAGGAAAGATACTTTGCCGCTTTATCCAGAAGCTCTCTCTTTTTGATGGAGCCAAAGAAAGACTTTGTTGGCTCGTGGCCAAGGAAAATGTTTTCAGCAACCGTAAGAGAGTCCACCAGACTAAGCTCCTGATATATTGCGCCGATTCCTTTGTGCCTAGCATCGACAGGGTCTTCGATCGTCACACTTTTCCCTCTCACTTGAATCGATCCGGAATCCATTTTGTGGACACCGGTAAGGATTTTGATTAACGTTGATTTTCCGGCGCCGTTCTCCCCAAGAAGCGCGTGAACTTCGCCCTCGGCAAGTTCGAAACTTACATCTTTCAGTGCGTGTATACCTCCAAAAGATTTATGGATTCCTTCGAGCTTCAGCACAGTTTCAGGCACTTCTTACACCCGCTTTCCTAGCAAATCCCGTACGCTCTCTGACGAAGGGATAGAAGTCTGAGCACCGGAAATTGTTGTACTTAACGCTCCAGCTGCATTTGCCCATGCTAGAGACTGTCTCAGGCTTTCACCTTTTGAAAGGGCTGCCGCCAGCGCTCCGGAAAAAACATCTCCTGCAGCAGTAGTATCAACGCAGTTAACTTTGAAGGGATCGAGCTCTATAAAGCAGTCTTCATCGAGGCCCACGATGCCCTTTTCGCCCAGAGTAACTATCGGTAATCTGAAACCCAGCAGCCTAAGTTTCTCAAGAGCATCACGTGCCGACTCTTTATCACGTACTTCTATACCGGTGAGTATCCTCGCCTCCGTTTCGTTTGGTTTTATGAGATGAACCAAAGATGCAATGGAATCGGGAAATCCCTGTCTTGGGGCAGGCGCAGGATCGACAATGGTAAACATGCCTTTCTCGTGAGCCATTTCTATTGCCCTGTAGATAGTCTCTTCTGCTATCTCCATGGTTAGCAAAAGAATTCTTCCCGATTGGAAGAGATCCGAGTTCCTCTCTACATCAGCGGGAGAGAGTAATGCGTTGCTGCCTGGAGTGAATGAAATCGAGTTCTGGCCCTTCTTATCAACTCGTATCATTGCTATTCCGGCTGTTCTTTCGGGATCTCTGAGAATTCTGGAAGTGTCGACTCCCTTTTCACTCATCAAATTAACCAACTCTACGCTGAATCTGTCACCGCCGAGTTTAGTGAACATCTGAACCTTGGCGCCATTCATTGCAGCCGCGACCGCCTGATTGCCACCTTTACCGCCCGGATAGGTACTGAAGTTGTCCGTAAGAACTGTCTCACCTGGCTCTGGAAGGCTGTCCATTACCATAACAAGATCCATATTCATACTTCCCATGCACAGAATCTCTCCGTTGAAGTCGAAATCAACCATCTTTAGCCTCCCTTCGAAGAGGCTCGACACTTTTCATGAACTTCTTCACTCTGTCGGGATCCACAGGATTCTTCCAGTTGTTGTCTTTCTTGAAGTAACTGCCAACAATCGCTCCATCAGAAAATTTCAGCAACTCACTCGCATTATCTTCCGTTAGGCCGCTACCGATTATTACGGGGACGCGAACGGTATCGCTGAATCTCCTTACTTTCCCAGCATCGGGTGCTTGTCCTGTTTCAAATCCAGTAACTATTAGTACTTCTGCGCCTTCAGACTCTGCATCGTGGGCCTGTTCCTCCACACTTCTGTCCGAAATGATGAAATGGCTTCCATGCTTGACATTGACGTCGCACATGAACTTGACGTCTTCTGCGCCGAGGAGTTTTCTGTATCTAGCGAGTTCTGCCCCGATACCTTCTGTCAAACCGGCGTGAGAAACATATGCATTCACCCATTCGAAGACTCTTATCCATCTGGCTCCTGCTGCAACAGCCGCTGCAAGCGAAACCTTCCCTCCATTGAGATGGCAGTTCACTCCCACTGGAATTCTGACGGCTTCCCGAACCTTCTGAGTCGCCACTGCCAGGGCTGCCGAGGTTTCATGACCGATCTTCTCACCCTTGAGATAAGGGAAGTCCCAGATATTCTCTATTTGAAGTCCGTCGACACCGCAATCCTCCATGGTTCTTGCCTCTTCAACGGCGATCTTGAGTATCTCCTTCATTCCAAACCTGGCAGAATCATATCTTGGCGAACCTGGGAGGGGACGCAGGTGTATCATTCCTATAATGGGTTTATCGATTTCGAATATTTCTTCAAGAACTTCCTTGTTTCTTTTCACAATTACCACCTCTTTGTCTTTCGGCGCAACTGCAGAACAGTATCCTTGATCGATGAATAGAGAAAATATCGATATCTAGAAATCTACTCCGGAAACGAGTATGATGTTCGCGTAGGGAGTGAACTCTCCTGTCTTCACAAATACTTTGACTTCTTTGCCTTGGAGACTGCCATTTAGAACTAGATCCTTAAATTCTGGATGAGGTATATTCTCCTCTACAATGTCGTTCCCCTTGTTCTTGATTTGCGAAACAATTTCCTTCAGTTGTGAATAGATTTCGGGGCTTACCGATTTAGTTTCGTCAGCGATAATTACCTTCTCGATTTCAAGTTCCTCGAGTACGACCTTAACGACATCTACGAACCTGGGGAGATCCCTTCCTACCGATACATCGATGCAGATTGTGTTTTCGTGCCTTGGGAATGGAAACCCTCTGTCTGTAATAACTAACATGTCGCCGTGGCCAAGTCTTGCCACTTCTCTTGCAAGATCGTTGTGAAGAATACCCTTTGTCTTCATTCCTTCACCTCCATTGATTTGTCATATTTCAGTTGATTCCCTCACTATAAGCTGTGAATCCAGCTCTATCTTTCTCGTGTGGACATCTTCACCACTCTGCTTCTTCATTATCTTCTCAAGAAGCAACTTCATTGCTGCCCTTCCGGCTTCATACTTCGGCTGATTCACAGTCGTCATCGCCGGGATTACTAGTGACGAGTAAAGAACATTGTCAAACCCCGCGATGGAGATATCTATCGGAATCTTTAAACCATGCTGTTTTGCTGCCTCGATTGCCCCCCACGCCATCATGTCATTCCCGGCAAAAATAGCAGTAGGTCTGTTCTTAAGTTTCAATATTTTCTGCTTCATTATCTTGAATCCGTCTTCATATTTGAAGCTACCGTAATAGATTCTTATATCTCCTTTGCGTATTCCATCTCTCTCGAGCTCGCTGCAGAATCCCTGAAGCCTTCTTACTGCGCTGGGCACATCACTTGGCCCTGCTATGCAGGCGAATCTATTGTGGCCTTTGTTTAGTAAGTGTCTGGCTAATTGAGCAGAACCTTTGAAATTATTCGTGTAGATTACGTCAATTAGTGGATTCTCGATTGTGAGATGCCTGTCAAGAATCACCATGGGCATTCCATCTGAGAGATCTGCTAGAAGCCCCTCTTCCATTCTGGGTGCAACATTGATCACACCATCAACTCCGTGGCCAAGGAAGGAAATCAACGTCTCTTCTTCTCTGTAACTCTTTCCGTCGCTGTTGCAAAGAAACATCTGATAATCGTGATCGAGGGCAATGCTTTCCACGCCTCTCGCAATTTCTGCGAAGTACGGATTAGTTATATCTGGAACCAGAAGTCCAACCAGGAATGACTTTCGAATTTTCAGACTTCTGGCAATTTTACTTGGTCTGTACTGAAGGGCGTTTATGGATTCAAGGACAGCGCTTTTCAGTTCAGGACTCACGAACTTCTTCCCAGATATTACATTTGATACTGTCGCGACCGATACTCCAGCATGTTTGGCAACATCTTTCATATTAGCCATTTCATGGACCCTCACTCGATTTCTAGTTAAACGTTTAGTTAATCGTTTAACTAGAGTGTATCATCCATGAACTTGTATTCAAAACCCAGCTATGTTTGAATGAAAGCAGTTATCTTTGAAGGAGGGTGATTAAAATAGTTTTGCTAAGAAAATCGCAAGTATTCAAAGTGAAGCCTGCTTATTTCTGACCAGTGGGAGCTGGCGCCATGACTGGATAATCTGAATGTTTGTCTTTCCAGAAGCGAAAAACTATTCACACGAAAACTGTTCGAAATCGCATTGGCTTAGTGTTTGTTGTTTGTGGAAATTGATCAGATTGTATTATGATGTATGAGTTTTTTGTAGTATTATTGCACAGAAGTCATCGTGGGAGGTGGTTATGTGAGCTTAGAGAAGAGGCTTTACAAGTCGAGAAAGGACAAAGTGATAGACGGTCTAGCTGCAGGAATAGGGGAGTATTTAGGAATCGATCCGGTGATTGTAAGATTGGTCTTTGTTGCACTTGTTTTTGCAGGTGGAGCCGGTTTGCTGATTTATATCATCGGCATGTTCATAGTGCCGAGGGCTCCAATCAACAAAGAGAACAATGTTGTGATAATGGATGAGGAGGGTAAGCCGATAGAAGAGGGAGAGAAAGAGGCGCTTTCGGATGACAAAAGCAAGCTGATTATTGCTGGGCTTCTCATTGTTTTTGGCATAGCACTCTTGTTAGGGTCATTCACTCCCTGGAACATTTTCAGCGGGATATTCTGGAAGTTTGTTATTGGAATAGTATTGATAGCAGGTGGAGGGTTCGTAATCTATAAGTCCGTAAGCAGGAGCTGATTATATGAGAATTGCAATGGGATTGATTTTCGTCTTGGTTGGTGTCTTGCTGATCTTTGGATTGTTCACTGGAGACACACTTCTCAATGCCCTGGTCAATCTCGCAAATTACTGGCCGATTATTCTTGTCCTGGTCGGGTTAAGCATTCTTTCAAGCGTAAAGGCCCTTCGCTGGATCAGATACGTTAATGTCCTGCTTATTGTCGCTTTTGTGCTGTTCATATTCTTTTGGCCCTCGCCATTTCTCTCGGGCGAGAAAGCCGTTAGGAATTCTGTGACACTTGAGGCTTCTGAGTCTTCCAGAAGCATTGAGATTTTACTCAACCTTGCGATGGCTAACATTACTGTTGAATCATTGATGGAAGATGTAGCGTCTTCAACGTTTGCGGTAGTCGAATATTCAGTTCGAGGCACCGATCTCAGGATTGAAGAGGATAGTACGCAGCTATCTCAAAGGTTTGTGATAAGACCTGATTCAAACGTCTCTTGGCTTGGAACAAGTACCGTAGTGATTAAGCTGAACCCAGATTATAACTATGTGCTCAAGTTTGACAGCGCGGTAATGAATGGCAGGTTCAATCTGGCTGAGCTGAAAGTTGACGAACTGAAGTTGAGCGGGGCTGTTATTAAGACAAAATTGATTATACCTGAAGTGGGCCCCTCAAATACTAAAGTCAATGCTGCCATTATCAACTCAGAGATTATTATCCCAGACGGTATTAGGTCTATTCTGAAAGCTAATGCTGCCATACGGAATATTAGAACAGATCTGTCATATACCGGAGACAAAGAGTATGTGTTTGAGGGTTCAACATTTGATTTCAGCTCATATCTTACTTTTGACAGTGCAATAATGAATCTGAGAGTCCTACGCTGAAGCCAGTTTTAGAGCTTTGTCGCAAATGGAGATTTCCATGGGCAGGGTTCCGACAACCTCCCCATCCATCTGAATAATTACATCTCTGTCGCTTATGACAGAAATAGATCTGGCGTTTCTGTAGCTTACTGTATCCACGACTAGATGTTCGCCGCGATAGATCTTCGGGAAGTGGTACAGAAGACGGAGCTTTGACATCTTTGAGACACCAACTATGTCCATGAGCCCATCATCTACAAGCGCTTTGGGGGCGATTCTCATTCCTCCTCCAAAGTAGTTTCCGTTTGCCATAGTAAGAAAAAAGAATCTGTCCGAGAACTTTTCTCCGTCAATGGTGAAACTTAGCGGATAAGTTCTCGAAGTGATGAATTCGATCAGAAAGGAAAGCAGGTATGCCATCTTTCCACTGGTCTTGAATCTCGATTTGTTCATTCTGTTAGTCTGAAGTTCCCCGACAGGAAAT
>NZ_JWIM01000147.1:0-1121 GCF_002896535.1 Mesotoga sp. B105.6.4
TGAAGGCATATTGCATTGTTCTTATGAATACCAGTATTTTATTATTCTTCTTAAGGAGATTCTTAATAATGGACTAATCAACGAGAAGACAAATCATAGACTACAGCTATTGAACGATAGGATTGAATTGAGCTCTCTAACGGAATTATTCAAAAAGCATGCAGGAACTAGTCTATCAAGTGTTCTATTATCTAGAGACTTACGTCAGACCGAGTTTTCATTGGTTAGTTTGAAAAACAAAATTATGCTCTACATATTTGCCAAAAGACCTTTAAAGACTATCTTTGGAAGAGTGCGTTGGATTTGGAAGCACATAGTTCTTCTTCTTCACCCTAAAGGATTCAAGCTTGTTGTTCTTTCTGAGAAGAAAGAAATGTTTCAAAAAACGTATATTGTGCTCAAACAGATGTTTGAATATCAGCTGTTCAACTCCTTAGTGTTAGCTGAACCAAATAGAGAACGATTGCCCAGCTCACGGAGTTTCAGAAGAATACAGTCAAGAATATCATCAGTTTCTGATAAGGCACGAACCAGGATGATTATTGAATATTTTAATGTGAGCAAAGCTTGTAATTTTGAAGAAGGCAAGCTTTCGTGTAGTGGAATCTCTTCCGCAGATACTATTCTGTTGTTAGTTAATGAACTAGGTTCATTTGGTGTCAATTTGCATGAGAAGCCTATACTTTATTTGAGTACACATGCATCTGAAAGAGAATTATCATTAACAATATGTAGATTAATAGAAATAATGTTAAGGAAGTTCAGGAAGCTTTGAAATAAATATTACATTGAGAAAATTAACGAGTCCACGAGTAACACCAAAGATCGTAGAGAAGACTGAAGCAAAGATAATGATCATTTGCTTTTAAGGTAGCTAAGAGGTTATTGCAGATGTCGACTACATCTATTTGCCACAGAGTAATGGACCTGGTGATAATCGACTCAATGTCTTGCATTTTACGAGAGCAACTTATGAAAAACCTAATGTGCCAATCGGAGAAATGTTAGGCGATACATCCTCATGACAATGGGCTTTTGCAGCGAAAAATATGGAAGATATACTGGCTGATTATGAGCAATTTTGCCATAATAGTCAAGACAAGTAAGACTAGGAGAGAAGA
>NZ_JWIM01000082.1:0-1412 GCF_002896535.1 Mesotoga sp. B105.6.4
GATCTAATCATGATAACTGCTATCAGTACTCCAAAGAACACGATGTCAGACCAACCGGCATATCCGGGAATCGATTGAACGATTGCCTCTCCCACTCCTAGAACAATACCACTTATCAGAATCCCGGTTAGGTTACCGAGACCTGCCATTGCAACTAGACTGAATGATTTCATAGTGAATGCCGCGCCCACAGAGGGAAAGATTGCAAATCTCGGCACCATTACCCCTGCTGCAATACCAAGTATGGCGACCGATAAACCAAAAACAAAGAGATAGACGAAATCGGTGTTTATCCCTACAATCTTTGCTCCGCGAGGATTCTGACCGACTGCAAAGGTAGCCTGCCCTAATCTTGTCTTTTTTAGAAAGAGTTGAAGAGCGATTAGCACTGCAAACGCTAACACAACGTAAAGCAACTCGTAAGTACCGAATCTAACGCCGGCAATCGTCGTTGAGGACGAAGAATAGTCAACATAGACGCTTCTTGGCCGGGTAGTCCAGATAACCTTCATGAGTTCCAGAACTATCATCGATATCCCGAAAGTGAGAAGCAGCTGGTTAAGGTGTCCTGCTTTAAGAACCCTGGTTACCGTAAGCTTATAGATAACAACTCCTAGAATGAATAGCAGGAAAAACACGGGGATTATCGAAACAAGAGGATCCATACCGGTATTGACTGCAAATAGATAAACAATATAAGTTCCCAGCGATAGCAAATCGCCGTGGGCAAGGTTCATTATTCCGACTACTCCGAGAGTTAGAGCCAGAGGAAGCCCTATCAGTGCATAAAGACTACCTCTCTGAACGCCATAAATCGCGGCTAGCGGCCTCCAGATCGCGACAACCACAAGTATCGCGACAAGTATCAAAATGCCTCTATGCTTTCTCAAGAAAGAGATCTTTTCCAAGTCTTTCACCACCCTGGTAGCAACTTTTTCAGATAATAAGGTCGGGCATTGCTGCCCGACCTAAATCAGACTATCTCCCATCCCAGGAAGGGAATGGATATTCAGGTTCAGCTGTCTTTAACTCTAGAGGCCATATTACGTGCTGTTCGCCACCCTGCCACTGAAGTATCTTCTGAGCAGTGAAGCCCTGGTGCTTTATGACGTTACTTGGCGCAATCTTCAAGACATCACCGATTGGAGACGCATATTCCACCTGCTCTAGGGCCTTGATAAGTGCAGACTTCTCAATAGTACCAGCAGCCTTGATTCCTTCTGCAAGGAAGTAAATGTTCGTGTAACCGAGAGGAGCAAAGTAAGTTGCCGGCTCTTCCTTGAACATCTCAATGTAGGCATTCCAGAAGTGCTCGGCTACGGGGCTGATTCTGTTGATCGTTGTAGCCCACATTCCGTATAGGGTAACTCCTTCTGCCAGGGGAGAGTCGCCGAAATGTGCCGGCCATCCTG
>NZ_JWIM01000080.1:0-1121 GCF_002896535.1 Mesotoga sp. B105.6.4
AGAAGGTGCTTTGCAAGAGGTCAAAGCCGCCATCGGGATGCAATGAATTTGAGTCGCTGTCCGGCAAAAATTACTATCTGTGAATTCTCCTTGTTCATACCCGTTAGCCTTTCTGTGCCTTTATAAATTGTATCTACCTACTGTAGGTACTTAAAGAGAAGTCTCTCGAAATTCGTCTAAAAGTCCACCATTGGTCAGCGATTTTCTCTTTGTCTTCTAGAAAACTAGACGTCTTTTGGATACTGACTGGGAATCATCTGCTGGTCTGAAAAAGGAGCAGTTATCTCATAGCCAGCCCAGCAAAGTGATTTTGAGATCGGCTGATAATCTCGAGAAATTCAAGGAGGTGTGATTATGAAGCATTTGTTGACCCTTCTTTTCGTAGTGCTTTCGGTGATAGTTTATTGTAACGACCCCTACTTCACCGAGGAGAATGTAAACACGTTTATTGAACGACTCGGATCGGAAGGGTTCATCGTGCAACAAGGAACATTCAACTCATTCGATATGCCCGATCTCTTCTCAAACTACATTACGCCCAGCTGTTACGGAAACAATTCCAATACTCCCTACTGTGTTTACTATATGCCGCCGGCTCCCTCTCAAACTGCCAAGAACACTTTCCCGTTCACTTTCAGACTTATGGAGGACGTAGCTGTTGTCTTCCTCGGATGGACGCCCCCAGAAGTTAAGTACTTCAGTTATGAAACGCTCTTGATGTTTCGCTATCTGCCATACGTCGAAGGGCCAGTAAGGATATTCGGGGGCGTAGGAGACATGTGAACATAACAAACGCAAAAGCCGGAGACTCAATCCTGGAGAAGACAGCCGGTACTGTATACAATGCCCCTATGATAATAATTACAACTCCTGACAGAAGCGTCGACAGGATATCAGAGAGACTGCCGTAGAAGTAAGGATCTCCTGAAGCCTTGAAGAGTCTTTAATCCCCTCTCGAGAGGGGTGTCGACGGCTTCATCGTCGACGGGGTGTGTGCACATCAAGAACAACCCTCATGTTCAGCATGGCGGAATTAATAGCGTCTCGGATATGGTGAAAAAATGATTTAGTCTGCGGTCATCCCTGAGCCTCCCGCTGAAATCGCCATTACTTTATGCTCT
>NZ_JWIM01000064.1:0-3213 GCF_002896535.1 Mesotoga sp. B105.6.4
ACATCTGCTTTCTGCATACTCATCCTCGAGGACTTAAAGGAGAAGAGATACCGCTGGCCGCCAGAATATTCGCCGTTGTTGATGTATACGATGCGCTGATTTCCGATAGACCTTACCGGAAGGCCTGGAGCGAAGAAGAAACGATCAAGTGTCTTCTCAAGAACTCCGGCACGTTGTTCGACAAAAGAGTCGTCAAAGGATTCCTTGAGATAGTGAGAAGCGACTCTTGATCTCTACCTATACTTCAGACCTACCGTCACTCTTGACCTTCGCCCCCACAGTTACACCTAAAAGTAGCGATAGCTACCGTGTCCCACTCGAGTGTTATCGTTATGTTCTGCACCAGATAAGTTGTACCATCAACAAGCCATTCTTCAAAGTGATAACCAGAAGCAGGTGTTGCACTTAGATCGACAGAAGATCCTTTATCATATTCATACATCCCTTCCGGCGGGCTTACTGTCCCTCTTCCGGACTTGTAGATCTCTAGAATCACCTTCTCAGCCTTTTTCACAAAGGAGGCTGAGACGGATTTGTTGCTATCCATGACAATTGTGACGTTCGCGATATTTGAGAAATTCACTCCATCCACATACCACGACTCAAACTCCCATCCTTCTTCGGGAGTTGCCGTTAAGGAGACAAGGGTTCCTTCAATGTATGTGTGATTCCCAACCGGAGGACTCACAGAGCCCTGCCCGGAGGGTTCCATCATCGTCAAGGTAAAGACTACAGGTGGTTCTTCGACAAAGAAGGCTCTTGCCGTCTTGTTTGCGTCCATTGTTACTTTGTGTTCCGGATTGCCTGTAACAACTACCCCATCGATCTGCCAGTAATCAAATTCCCAACCATTTGCAGGCGAAGCAACTAGCATAACTTCAGTGCCTTCCTCATAAACATGCGAACCGACTGGAGGCTCAACACTTCCACTTCCTGAAGTCTGGAGCATTGTAAGTGTGTAGGTCTTCCTGACAAAAACTGCCTTTACATTCCTATCTGTATTCATTGTGAGGTAGGCTTCCTGGTCGCTGGAATATAATGCGCCCTCAACCAACCAGTGGTCAAACAACCAGCCTTCAGAGGGGGTTGCCTTAAGAGTAACGACTGTCCCAGCATTATACTCGTGATCTCCGGCTAGAGGCTGAATCTCACCCTGCCCAATGGGTTCGAGCATATATAGTGTCACCGAAGCTGCAGGCTCTTCGTTGAAGAACGCCTTCACAGTCTTATCATTGTCCATCGTCAGAGTCGTAGATTCTGCGCTCGAGTAGAAGGCTCCATTCACCTGCCAGCGATCGAATTCCCAACCTCTGGTTGGGGTAGCCGATAGGTCTACAACAGCTCCATACTCAAAGGAAAGCATGCTGGGATCCGGATCGACATCACCCTGTCCAGAGGGCTCAAGCATCGTCAGGGTTACAGGTTTCCTCACGAAAAAAACTTTGACGACCTTTTCGGAGTCCATCTTAAGAGTCGTTGCTTCCTCGCTTGAATAGAACCCTCCATTTACTTCCCATCGATCGAAATCCCAGTTATCTCCGGGAGTTGCCTCGATGCTCACAACAGTACCAGTAAGGTAATTGTGAACCCCAGGAAGGGGCTGAACCTCCCCACCGTTTTCTGGTTCAAGCATAGTGAGAGTAACGGTTTTGAAGATACACCCTGTAGCCAGAAAGACGACAGCAAATACTGTCAATAGAACCACCGCTATTCGCATCATGAATCCTCCCCTACATTCAATACTCGTTGTAACTTCCTCCAAAATACGTGAACCACATATCTTCTAGTCTTCTTACACGTAATTATATTCCTCATGTATTGTGAAAAAAATCATTATTAAGACTCTGCGGAGAGTTGACGGTAACTGAAGCAGATTCCCGTAGCTTCACGTACTTGTCAAATTAGGCTTATGGATTGTGGAGAGAGTAGACGCTGTTCATTCATCAATCGCGAACGCGTCTCTTATGCAAACGATTTTTCTTCACGCTTCAATTACTGTCAGAGGTGCAATTGTGTGCTGCCAGATTTGCGCTTGGATTTTTATCAATGGTAGAGTATCTACTTAGAATATGAAGAAACTTCAGTTTACTTCAAATAGAGAACGGGAATCTTGGATGTTGTGACTCAGGTATTCTCAGAAGACCAGAAAGCAGATGCTGGACAACGCCAACGAATCCTGATTCTGCATTCACAGCCACAGACATTGCATACCGAACTGACTTCTGAAGAACGACAAGAAAAGCATCTGAAGGAAGATGGTTGTAAGACGCGCGCCGGGTCATTGAGAACTGATAGTTGGATTCTTAATCAACAATGTGTCTATCAAAACAAGTCTAGACAAGCTACTTGGCATTACATCTGTGATCCGTGCCCTAGCGCAAAAGAGATTCTCTCCACAACTTCTTTCAAGAGATTGGAATACTCAAACATCACTTTCTCTCCCATCCTGAAAATCGGACCGGATATGCTTATTGATGCAACGACCTCACCCGATGAATCAAAAACAGGAGCCCCGAGACATGCAACTCCTTCTTCGTTTTCTCCTTTGTCAAACGCCGTTCCTCTCAATCTAATTGTCTCCAATTCCTCCCTAAGAGTATTCTTGTCTGTTATGGTTCTTGAAGTCTGAGGGACAAGATCAAGAGCCTTTATCATCTCTTCACGATCGGCATCAGGAAGAAACGCCAAAATCGCTTTACCGACTGCGGTGCAGTAAAGAGGGGCTCGTTTTCCTATCAAAAGCTTCGTGTGCAGTGACCTTGAACTTTCAAATCCTTCAATGGAGACGACTTCATTCCCGTCAAGTATACCCATGTGTATCGTTTCACCCGTCTTCAAATGGAGTTTCTCCATCTCAGTAAATGCCACATCTTTAAGTCTCATAGAGGAAAGATAGAGACTCCCCAGTTCAAAGAGCTTGATTCCTATTCTGTATGTAGACGTTAGGGTATCCTTCTCAAGCATATGTTCTTTGCACAGAGCTTCCGCAATTCTATACACGGTGGCCTTTGGAAGACCGCTTTTTTTCGTCAAATCGTCTAGGCTAAGCTTTGATTTCTCAAGACTAAATGAATTTACGATCCTTACTATCCTTTCAACACTCTGCATTCAAAAGCCTCAATCATGACCTAATGAGCATACCCCAGTAATCTTGGCAGCCACAAAACAAAATCGGCCCAGTAAGTAATTATTACTAGTCCCATTACTTCTATC
>NZ_JWIM01000148.1:0-8120 GCF_002896535.1 Mesotoga sp. B105.6.4
GAATGGATTTTAATGAAGGTCTCTATGAACTCGACGATGGATTTGGGCAGACCCGGATTTACCATGTTCATGGTTCCAATGGATATTGCGCCTGCACCTGCCATAATGAACTCAACAGCATCTTCTCCTGAGGAGATACCTCCCATTCCAATTAAAGGAAGGTTTGCTTCTCTGCTGATTTCATAGATCATCTTAATCGCTATTGGTTTGATCGCAGGCCCTGACATTCCACCGGATAGGGCACCTAATGCAGATCTGAATCTGTTTATGTCAATCTTCATGGCTGGGACAGTATTTATCAGCGATATTGCCGATGCCCCTGCCTTTTCTGCACTTCTGGCGAAGGAAGCATCTATAGATTGGAAAGGGCTGAGTTTAGCGATCAGCGGGTATTTGCTGGTCTTGCTGCATTCAGATACGACATTGCCGATTCTCTCAGGGCTTGACCCGAAAGAAAGCCCTTCTGAATCGACGTTCGGGCAGGAAAGATTTAGTTCTATGGCGGTTGCCCCATCGATATCATTAAGTCTGTCAGCTATCTCAACAAACTCAGATACTGAATTTCCGCTTATACTAACTATTACTGGAATTTCCAGTTTTCCATACCCGTCTTTGTAGTCTTCGATAAAACTGAGAACGCCGGGGTTTTCGAGGCCGATCGAATTTATCATTGAGGAAGGACCCTCGAGGATTCTCAGCTGAGCGTTACCCGCCTTCGGGTTCAAAGTGATCGTCTTTGTTACCACCGCTCCGATATATTCAGATTCCAGAAGGTCAAAATACGGTTTGGACAGTCCAAAGGTCCCTGAAGAAATGATTATGGGAGTACGCAAAATGCCTATACGTCCAAGATTTGCTCTCAGATCACATTTCATTCCATTCAACCTCTTCCATTTTGAAAACCGGTCCATCTAGACAGACTCGCTTGCTACCGTGTTTTGTATTGATAGTGCAGCCATAACAGACTCCGATGCCGCATGCCATATGTGCTTCAAGAGATACCTCAACTTCTCTCTTGTAGAGAAAGGGCTCAAGCGCCTTCAACATTCTTGTTGGGCCGCAACAGTAGAATCTGTCGTAGTTTTCAAGATCAATTTCCTTCAACGTATGAACAACGTTTCCGATGATGGGGTAAGGTCCTTTGTCAACGGTAACTAAAACTCTGTTTGCTCTCTTCTGAAATCCTTCGATGATTTCTCGAGGGATCTCCTCGGGTTTTGAGAAACCGAAAATAGTGTCCGTGTTACAGTCTGAATAAAATAGCCTTCGAGAAAGAAGATTCAGTGAAGCAATTCCGCATCCCCCACCAATCAGAAGCGATCTAGTGTTGCTAGACACGGTGAATCCATTTCCCAGCGGTCCTATGAGATCAACAATAGATCCGGAATTGAGTTCACTCAACCATTTTGTCCCCTTTCCAATAATCTTTATGAATAGGGATAGGCTTTCACTTGAGACATCGAAGACGGAAAATGGTCTTCTCAAAATCATATCTTCTCCATAACAACCGATTTCAACAAACTGTCCGGGGAGGGTCTGTCGGGAGATATCTCTAGAATTAAGAACCAGTACATGCCCGTCGGAACTAACCCTTTCGTTTCTTATCACTTCGCATTTTTCATTCACAACATTCATACTGAATCTCCAATGAAGGGGTAGACTATTTTTCCAGAGGCTATGGTATACTTAACTTTTGCATCTAGTTTCTTCCCCAGGAAGGGAGTATTCTTCCCTTTTGAATACATAGAGGACTCTTCGACAATCCATGACTCATTGGGATCAAAAAGGATGATGTCGGCTCGTTCTCCCTCTTCAAAACTAGCGGGGTTTATTCCCAAGAGATTCGAAGAATTAAATGTAAGAATCTTAGTCAATGCTTGTAGAGAGAGAAGCCCTTCACTGACAAGGGCAGTGTACGAGAGCGGAAAAAGTAGTTCTACTCCCGAAAAGCCTCTAGCAGGTACTTCAGATGTTTTTTCTTCTAATGTGTGTGGGGCGTGATCCGAAGCAATAATATCTATCAAACCGGAGATTATTGCCCATCTGATCGCTTTTAAGTCATCAGCTGTTCTTATAGGTGGATAGACCTCATAAAAGCCGTCGGACAGCCCCTCGCTGGTTTCTATGAAGTAATGGGGACACGTTTCTATTGTGAATCTGATGTTCTTTTCTCTTGCTCGTTTGAGAAAATCAATTGAACTGGCTAGGCTGACGTGCTGAAGATGAAGCCTACCGCCGATCCTCTCGTTAAGGATGACATCTCTGCAAATGACAGCATGCTCTGTGTTTCCCAAACTTTTGTCAAATTCCGGAATTTCGGGATGTTCGGCTACCAGGACACCTGTTTCTTTTGAAAACCATAGAACAGCGGCCATGTCGCTATTTCGATCTACGGGAAGACCGTCATTGGTGAATACTATTGCGCCGGCTTCATAAAGCTCTTTCCAGTTGTTTCGCCTGCCTGACAGGTTTTGGTTTATTGAACAGGACTGCAGAACTCTTATAACCGTATCGTTTTGAAAGGACCTGACATAATGATAGTTTTCAACTGAGTCCGGGCAGGGCATTACATTAGGCATGGCACACAGTGAGGTAACACCGCCGGAGGTCGCTGCCAGGACGCCGCTTTCCAGAGTTTCTTTCCACTCATACCCCGGTTGTCTCAAGTGTACGTGGGGATCTACTATTCCAGTTATTGCAACAAGTCCTTTGGCTTCAATGATGTCTGCATCGCTGCAGTCAATTCTTGTATCTATCTTCTTTATCACACCGTCGTCGATCAGAATGTCATAGGTTGTCCTGCTGGATCTTCTCCAATCTACGAGATTTGAATTTCTAATTAGAAGCATGTGAACCTCCAAAGATTTCTAGCATCGCATTAAGTAGTTTGGAGAATGAAGTTAGATCCATCGCCTCTCTTGGTGAATGACTTACTCCCGTAGGATTTGGCAGCAAGATAAGAGAAGATGAGAAGTACTTCGAAACCTCCGCAATGTCGTGCCAGGCTATGCTATTCATTCTTGTAGAAGAAAGTCCCTTAACTGTCAAACTGTTTTGGAGGTATTCGAAGTAAGCGCTGTCCATTGTCGCGGGATCCATAGCGGAGAGCTCCGACGAAGAGAATTCTATAGCAGCCCCTTCGGATACGGCTCTACAATAATCTGTCAGAGAGCCTTTGAATTCTTCGAGAGAACGAACTGAGAAACCTCTTATGTCTACGGTAGTCTCGGTCTCTCCAGGAATCATATTCATTACATTTGGAGTATTAACTAGCCTTGTTACGGTCCCAACGACCTCCTCTGAAGACATTAGCTTGCTCAACTCGCTTGCCTTTAATATGGCAGAAGTTGAAGCCAGAAGCGAGTCTCTTCTTGCCGAGAGATTCATAAGGCTCGAATGATTGGTCTCACCTTTGAAAGTGAAACTCAGTCTCCTTTGACCGGCAATCTTCTCAACAAATGCAAGATCCAAGGCTTTCTTTGATAACTCTTTTGATTGATCCACATGTATTTCGATGAATCTTGTTCCTTCTTCAACAAACGGCTTTTCAACTTGTGAAAAGCTCTGAAAATCCGCCTTTTCCATTAGTTCAGTCAGGGATACTTTTTCCCCGATCAATGTTTCATAGTCCCCCAAAGCTTCTTCTCCCTTGAGGAAGAACACCGATCCCAACGATGCCCGGCCGAACAGTGAGGACTCTTCGCAGTTGAAGGCGCATAATTCAATACGTTCGCCCTCGGCCTTTCCTAGAAGACTCAGAAGTAGGATTCCAAATACAACGCCCGCAGTTCCGTCATATCTGCCGCCACTTGGAACCGAATCATAGTGAGAACAGAAAACTACTTTGTCATTTCTCCGATTTTCTCTCCCGCTGGAGGTCAAGATGTTTCCCATTCTATCGACATAGACTCTCTTTCCAACTTCACTCAACCTTTTCGCCAGATACTCAAGGGCAAGTCTGTTTTCCCTTGTGAAGGGAAGACGAGTAACTCCTTCATCTGTCGAGGTGAATTTCGATAGCCTATCTATTTCTTCCGATACTAGATATTCGAGACCGCTCAAGCTAACTCCTTCACTTTGCCGCCGATTCATGCCAGAACAGCAGTTTTTCCTGCAGTTTCTTCATTCCAATATCCAGGAAGAAGCTGAGAAGACTAATTACAATGATTACAGTCAACAGTAAAGTTATATCGTACATTTCGTTCCCGAGAATCAGAAGAAATCCAAGCCCGGCCTTTGAACCCATCATTTCTCCTATAACTGCAGCCGTAATCGACAGCACAAGGGCAACACGCAATCCAGTCATCAGATACGGCATCGAGTTCATGAGTTCAAGTTTGAACATAACTTGAAGACGACTTGCCTTCAAAACCTTCATCAGGTTGTAGTAGTTCTTTTCAGTTGATCTTACACCGAGTATCATGTTTATCATCACAGGGAACAGAGTAACGAGAGCAATAAGAACCACTTTTGACAATATTCCAAGCCCGAACCATAAAACAAAGAGTGGGGCAAGAGAAATTTTTGGAGCAGTCTGGAATATGAGTATGTAAGGGGAGAGCGCCTTCTCGAGAATCTCTACCTTCGCAAGAACGTATCCAAGTACTATTCCAATCACCGCTCCGGAACTGAAGCCTATAGCTATCTCTTCGAGCGTTGCCAAGAAGTTCTTTTGCAAAACGGAGTTCTTGACCAACTCAATGAACTTGAAGAGAATATCTTCAGGCGGAGGAAGGATATGTGTTGGAGTATTGAAAATCGTGACCACTGCTTTCCACACAACCAATACAGCCACAAGAAATAAAAAGCTCATTAGTCTTGAATTGATCTTCTTTTTCAAAATCCTTCCTCCTTACCCGAAGATTTAGTTTACAGTCTTGGTACTACGAAATCGGCCGCGTTGACATCTGTGGTTATCAGATCGTACTCTCTCATTATGTCAATAGTCTGCTGCCATCTCTCAACGTTTCCAAATCCAAATCCAAAGGCTTCGGTATCTTCGCTCTGCCAGAGGTAACCCGCATAGATCTCGGAAAGTATGTCGGCCATGTATTCCTCTCTGCCAATATATGTTGGCGCATACTTCGCGATTGCCACTACAGTGGCTTCCTTCATCTTATCTGGATCTGAGAGATAGGCCATTACTCTGCTCAAAGCCCTTGTGAACCTAACAGCCAGATCCCTGTTTTCATTCAGGATTTTGTCTCCGGTTACCACGACGTTTCCGAATGAAGGAAGGAACTCGTCTGACTTGAATTCATCTACTTCGATTCCCTGATACCTTAGTTCGAAAGTTCTGAGCATCGAGAAGCAAATTGCATCTACTCTCTTGTTTACGAGAGCCGGAACGATAGCTTCGGTTCCTACAATCTCAAGCTGGATGTCATTCAGTGAAAGCCCGTTCTTCTTCAGAAGTATCTGTAGCTGCACATAATTGGGGCTTCCATAACCTGTTATTGCCACTTTCTTCCCTTTGAGATCCTGGGGTGTTTCAATACCGCTTTCCTTAAGGAAGATAGTTGAGCCGAGTCCGTGTTGGTAGGTAGTATGAATAACATTTACAGGTATTCCCTGAGCTCTTGCCGTTATGACAGGTTCACCATTGGGGAACCCGAATTCAACATTTCCAACTGCTACGTTTCTTATGATGTCTGAGGCGCTCCCAAAAAGATAGTCTACTTCAAGACCTTCCTCTTCAAAATAACCGAGCTCTATTCCCATGTAGATGGGAATGTAGTAAGGAACTGCGGAACCCTCAATTTGCAGGGTTACTTTCTGGGCAAAAACAAACATGCTTACTAGAACCAATAAAAACACAAGTACTGCCTTCTTCAAATCAATCCCTCCTCGTTCAGAGTGTTAAAAAGTCTGTTTCAAGTGCAGTTTCTATTGCACAAAGCTGAGCTGACCTGTAATCAATAAGCCATTCATCTGTCTTTCTGTTTCCATGAACTGCCAGGATATTTGCTGCCTTCATTCCCATAAGGCTTGCCAGAGTAAAGATCGTCTCGGTTTCCATATCGAAATTGATAACGCCGGCTGATGAGAGTTCTTCAGGCAAACTGGAACCAGGGATTTCAAAACCTTCAATACACCGACCCTGTCCGGCATAATAAGAGTCAACAGTAGCGCCTATACCTACGTGAGCCCTGATCCCCTTTTTCGAAGCGCTTTTGGCCAGTTCTACGACCATAAATGGATCAGCAACGGCCGGGTATTCTACTCTGACATACATTTTGGAACTTCCGCCTAGTCTTACTGCGCCGGAGTTGATAATCATATCTCCGCACTTAATGTCCTCTCTAAGCGCTCCACAACCTCCCACTCTGACAACTCTTTCTACACCAAGCGAGTGAAGTTCCACCATAACTATTTCCGATGAACCACCTCCAATTCCGGTTGAACAAACGCCAAACTCCTTCCCTCCGAAAGTGCCGATTCCTGTTGAGAATTCTCGATTGACGGACAGATATTCAAAGGAATCTGCCGCTTCTTCGAAGAGCTTTACTCGGTCTGGATCACCTGGAAGGAAGAACAGCTTCGGAACCTTTGAATCTATGCTCAACTTCAGATGCGGAAGTTTACCGTTTTCGATGGGATTGCTCGCTGTTGGTTTTCTGAATCCTTCATTCATCACGTTCCCTCCGTGAAAGCCAATTTCGACTCATGCCAGAACAAGAGTTTCTTTTCTATAAGCTCAATGCTCCAGTAGAGAATTAATCCCAGGAAAGTGGTAGCAATTATTGACGCCATCAGAAGATTTGCGTCATACAGAGAACTGCCGTAAACGAGCAGATAACCGAAGCCTCTGTCTCCAGCCATCCATTCTGAGACTATTGCTCCTATTATTGATTGCACCATCGCGATCTTGAGTCCTGCCATGATTAAGGGAGTGGCCATCGGGAGTCTCATCTTGAGAGTTGCCTGGCGTTCCGATGCTCCGAGAATTGTCATTAAGTTCTCGTAGTCCTCCGGAACAGATCTAAGTCCCAAGATTGTGTTTATCATCACCGGAAAGAAAGCTGAAAGAACTATGAGCAATAGCTTTGACGGCATCCCGAGTCCGAACCAAATAACAAAGAGAGGAATGAGAGATACTTTTGGTGTGGCCTGAATAAGCATGACATATGGTGAGATTACTTCTTCAAAGGTTCTTGATTTCGCTGAGAAGTATCCGGCCGCGAAGCCCAGAATAGATCCAACGGAGAAGCCAATCAGTATCGTATACAGGGTTACCCAGCCTTCTCTAATGAAAGTGCCGTCTGCAACAAGAGAGATAAACCTCTGTCCTACAGCCTCTGGAGGTGGAAGGATAAATCCCGGAACATCTCTGATGATTATGTATCCCTTCCAAAAACCCAGGAAGAGAACCAGGAAAAGAATCGAGATTATTGCTATCAAGACTTTCCTGTTCATTATTTGAGCATCTCCCTTAGCTCTTTGACGTAGGAGTAAAATTCCGGAGTAAGTTTTGAATCTTCATTTCGCGGTCTAGGCAATTCAACCTTCATATCCGCGACAACTCTGCCGGGCTTCGTACCCATGACGATTATCCTGTCTGAAAGATACACTGCTTCGCTAATACTGTGAGTCACAAAGATCACTGTCTTTCTGGTCGATTCCCATATTTCGAGGAGAACGTTGTTCAGATTGTCTCTGGTTATTGCGTCAAGAGCTCCAAAAGGTTCGTCCATAAGTAGTATTGGAGGATTGTAGGACAGGGCTCTCACAATAGCCACACGCTGTCTCATTCCACCTGAAAGCTGTCTTGGGTAGGAATTTTCAAAACCCACAAGCTTCGCGAGTTTGAAAAGATTCCTGACATTGCTTTCATCTGCTTTCTCCTTGTTACCCATGATTTCGAATGGAAAGAGAGCGTTTTCTATTGCTGTTCTCCAGGGCAAAAGAACGGAATCCTGGAATACGAACCCAAAGGGAGGGGTCTTACGATTTTCTTTCTCCGTAATCTCCACCGTTCCAGAACTTGCCTTAAGAAGTCCCGAGACAATCTTTAGCAGTGTTGATTTTCCACAGCCCGAGGGTCCCAGCAGTGAGACGAACTCACCTCTGTTGACTGTAAATGAAACATCATCCAGTGCAACAAATTCCTTTCTGTCCTT
>NZ_JWIM01000149.1:0-1102 GCF_002896535.1 Mesotoga sp. B105.6.4
ATCTGTGCATTCACATTCAATTTTTAAACAATCCGGTAAGTTTTCCATTCCGTCTTCAGGAATAATATTAAATGGTTCAATCGGAGGCCTGTTTGCCATAGTAGTAAAAGAATACACAAGACTTTCGCTGACTTCGCCATAACTATCCGTCGCAACTATTTTCCAGTAGTATGGTTTTCCTCTTTGCAATTCTTTTACAATGTATTCGTTCGAAGTGGTATGTGATTTCACTGGCTCTAATGAATCAGGCTTGTCACCAAAATAAACATCACAAGTTATAGAATCTCCATCCGCATCCGTAACTTCCCACTTCAGGATCAACTCTTCCGCAAAAACATCATCACTGTCGTTTTGAGGATATACAAATGCAATCTCCGGACCACGGTTCTCTTGAACCGTGAAGGAATATCGTTCACTTGTTGTTCTCATGCCATATTTATTAACTGCCGTCACTCTCCAGGAATAAGTCTTACCACGTTCTAGCTTGTAGAATCTTGCATTGCTAAACGAAGTCGTATACACTTTACCATCGAACTGAAGTTCATATTGCAGAGGATTATCAAGTGACTCCCATACTAGCTCAACTACGATTTCATCAGGGCAGACAGATTTGTCTATGGGATATGTTGGACGTGGCTTAAGGGGCGGATCTGCTTTTGGTATTTCAACATCTAGAATTATAATCTCTCCCTTATCAGGGATATAAAGAGATTGTGTTTTACCACCATATAGTTCTTTGAACAACTCGATCTCATAGGTCTTTCCCACATCAAGAATAATCTGCCAGGGTGTTGTCTGTTCTAGCCATTCCTTGTCAATTCGAATAGCTGCATTGGAAGGTTCGGATGTTATCCTTACTGCCCTTTTCCCCGGATTAGCTTCTAGATCTATTCGCTTTGATTCATACGTGCTTTGGAAAACTACCTCTAGTTCATACTTTTCAATTAGCTCTCCATCGAGTGTTATTAAGTGATTGCCAACATCCAGATCGAAGATGGTCAACTCCCCTGATTCGAGGGTTCCTTCAAGCTTGCCATCTATATAAACGCTCGCCGTTTTCGCCAGGTCATTTGCAGCAACTATTTTAAGAAAGCAACTACTT
>NZ_JWIM01000056.1:0-1420 GCF_002896535.1 Mesotoga sp. B105.6.4
TCATGGTTGCCGGTCCACACTGGGATGGAGAAATTCCCGCAGGCATAGACAGGGTGGTGTACAGCGAAGGTAATTTTGTCTACTGCGTAGTGAGAACCGGCGTGAACAGTGAGCTGGAAGGAGACCTTCAAAGGGTTCTCGAGATACAGCAGCAGTACAAATCGCAGGCTCTCAGCGATTATTGCGGAAATCCTTCTACGGAAGAGACTCGTTCCGTAGATCTGCCTCCTTTCGATCAAAGTGTTGCCGACTCGACTGGGTTTATCGGATACTTCAACTTTCTTCTCGGGCAGCTTGAAATACACCCTTCGGAGGAGGTTCTAATCAACGGTTTTTCTAGGATCGGAATCGGACCGAATTATCCATTCGATCCCGATAGCCTTTCAGAAGCCGTAAGAGAAGCTGTAGAGGAGGCAATAACTGAAGCCCGGGACGAGATCTATGCAATGGAGACGAAGATAGGGATCGTTCAGGACGGCTGGTCTTTGCCAGAAAGAATCTTCGGTAATAGGGACAGAATGCAGGGTCTGCATCTGATGAGGGCGGCGGCAGCTCATCTTGGACTGTATGGGAACGATCTGGAAGAGACCTTCTACCCGAACTGTCTGTCTGATAGCGATGGTGACACACTGGATGGTTCAAAATACAACTACGTCATTACCTTCAGCAAGGATCGGTTGCCTCCGGTTGATCCGAGAGGATTCTGGTCGCTCACAATGTACGACAAGGACCAGTTCCTTGTGGAGAATCCCCTGAACAGATACTCTATCGGCGATAGATCAGAATTGAAATATGGCGAGGATGGCTCTCTGGTTCTATATCTGCAGCATGAATCACCCGGAGCATCAAAGGAGTCGAACTGGCTTCCGACACCTGACGGGGAGTTCAAGCTCACCATGAGGATCTATATACCACTGCCCGAAGGGCTGGATCCCCTGTACTGTCCGCCACCAGTTCAAAAAGCTGGTGAATAGTTGGTGTTGACTTAGAAAACTTATGAATTCTAGAGCGATTGGTGGGGACTGATTGGTTGACCAAAACCGAATGCTCCAACGCAACTTTGACGGCAAGGAATCTAAGAAGAGCTGAGCAAGCGGAAAAACGAAAAGAGAAAGAGACGTACCACCACAAAGACCCATGAGTGGATTGCGTGGCATTTTCTTGAGTGCTTCTAAGGAATTCTATAAATGGGCGTCTGTCTTCGCGATGGGCGCCGTTTCTCGCTATAGCAAGTAATTTTCCAACAACGAGGCTTAGCGACTAACTCTCCTTCCTTTGCAACCCTAACCAAATGTGGTTCACACGGGAACAGCAGCATGAGATATGTATTTTCCCTTTCCCCATATCTGGCAAGTCCTCCATTTCATACTACCCTCAAAGAAATGATAGTCTTTCAAAGCGGCAGTTTATTGAAGTGGAT
>NZ_JWIM01000150.1:0-1692 GCF_002896535.1 Mesotoga sp. B105.6.4
AGGACGGGTCCACGATCTTGGATGAGTATCGAAGGACGGGTTTCAAAGAACCGCCAGTCTGCTTGCGCAGGGCCGGGTGGACCCCAAACCCCAGACCCGCTGCTCTTTTCGGAGAACGTTTACTGACGCTCTTCCTGTCAAAAATTGATTCACCGAAGAACAAAGAACTGTCCCGGGTGTAAAGAAAAAGTATGGTACAATCTTGAAATTCAAACTTGACAAGTTGGGCTGCAGATGAAATCGAGGATTTTCAAGGGTAAGAGTCTTTTCTACGGATGGATCATAGTTGCAGCGGCAGCACTCGGAGCTTTCTTTTCAGGGCCTGGGCAGACTTATTCTGTTTCGATATTCATAAATTCTTATATCAACGGATTTGGCTGGAGCCGTTCGCTTGTGTCGGGCTATTATTCCATTGCCACCCTCATTGCCGGATTCACGCTTCCCCTGGTCGGAAAAGCCGTTGACAAGTTCGGTCACAGGAAAATGTTTGCAGTCATTCCGACTCTGCTGGGATTGACCTGCTTGTGGATGAGTATCGTCAGTCATCCCATTATGCTCATTGTTGGCTTTTTCTTCCTGCGACTTCTCGGTCAGGGTTCGATGAGTTTACTGCCTTCAACGCTTGTTGCCCAATGGTTTTCCCGCCACCGCGGAAAGGCGTTGAGCATTATGGGGATTGGAGGTGTTGCGTCTTTCGCTTTTTTCCCACCGGCAAACAACTGGCTGATCCAGAATTTTGGTGCAGAGACAGGATGGCGTGTTTGGTCACTGGCATTGTTCTTGCTTATGCTACCAGTTGGCTGGTTTTTAGTAAGGGACAAACCGGAAGATATGGGCGAAACACCTGACGGGAAAACGTCAAAAGAGACTAAAGAAAAGAAGAAAAAGGACACCCCCAAAAGGATCGTCTTTAAGGATAATCCATGGATGTTAGGACAAGCCATGAAGACGAGAGCTTATTGGTTCATGATTTACTGTACGAGCGTTCCGGCCATGATCAATACCGGGGTTACATTTCACATGGTTTCGATCATGCAGACAAAAGGCTTTACACCCACTTTTGCCGCTCTCATCCTGAGTGTTATCGCGATGGTACAGTTTCCGATGACTTTTATAGCAGGATTCATGGTGGACAGATTCAAGATCCATATCATCAAAGCTATCGGTTACCTTGTTTATGCAGCCAACCTCTTGATTCTTCTTCTGGGCACGAGTCAGCAGATCCTTCTTGTCTATGCCGCTTTGCACGGCGTTTTTATGGC
The DNA here is from genome assembly GCF_002896535.1 of Mesotoga sp. B105.6.4. Lineage (NCBI taxonomy): Bacteria > Thermotogati > Thermotogota > Thermotogae > Kosmotogales > Kosmotogaceae > Mesotoga > Mesotoga sp. B105.6.4. The sequence continues at coordinate 1,263 of NZ_JWIM01000150.1, forward strand.
CTTTGAATCAGTCAGTACCAATGTACTATGGCCCAATTATTTCGGCAGGAAGTATCAGGGAACAATCAGGGGTACTGCTATGACGGCAATGGTCATCGGTTCCTCTTTGGGACCATTACCATTTGGGTTTGCTTACGATTATTTTTCCGGCTACTCGGAGATTCTTTTTATCATGATGATTTTCTCTTTGACAGCAAGCATTCCAGCTTTCTTTTCTCCGCCTCCGATTTATAGTCATGATGGGAACGGTTCTTCGTGACTGACTGGCAAGGACGAATAGAGACTCCTTTTTTCCGTATTTCTTTCCGTACTTACAATAATCATTCCAATACCCATCGCCGGCCCGGAAGATGCGTTTGTGAGAGCGAGACTAGAGGATTGAGAAAAAATAAACGGGGTCAGACTCCGATTTTCCAGAAAAAATAAACTG
>NZ_JWIM01000044.1:0-116534 GCF_002896535.1 Mesotoga sp. B105.6.4
ATTTTCGAGGAAAGGGTGTTGGGAAGAAACTGCTTTCATTTGCTACGAAGGATCTGTCAGGAAAAGGCGTTGATGAAACGTTTTTTGAATGTGTCTTTGACAGCGATTATCACAATTGGTCTAAGGCTGTCGGGATGAGTGAATTCTCAATTCTTCTGGAGAAGAGCCTAAAGCAATGAGAAGAGATCCCAACTTTGATCGTTTCGAGAGAAGATTTCCAAGACCAACCGTAATAAGCTTTCTGAACCATAAGACTGGATATTGAGTGGTCATTCAAGTGTTATAATTGGTAAGCCAATCAAACTATAAGGAGAGTTTCCCTTGTTCAACAAACGTCTTCCACTTTTGCTAACATCCCTCATTGTGTTCTTCGTGATGTTCGGCTTCGGCTTACTACTTCAGTTGAAGTTGAGGGAGCTGGGAGCTTCTCTTCTTATGGTCGGACTTCTAACAACAGTTAGGGGAGCGGTTGAGATTCTTGGCTCGCCCGCGTGGGGAGCGATATCGGACAGCCTGAAGAGGCGAAAACCGTTAATGATAGTGCTTGTTCTGACTTCTGCTCTTCTCTACTTCGCCTATTCCGTTATCGAGATACCGTTAGTTTTCATATTGTTCTCTGCTTTGATAGCATTCTTCACAGCTGGATTTGAGCCCATAGCAATGGCGCTCAGCACTGAGCATTCCAGAGACTCTGTCAGAAATACTTCAAGGGAGCTATCAATACTGAACACCGCCAATTCAATGGGGATGTTATCAGGCAGGCTACTGCTTTCTTTGCTTCTAGTATTTTTTACTGTAACCCAGACGATCAACTGGTACGCGACAATAGCTTTTTTAGCAGTGATTCCAGCTCTTTTCTTGAGGGATCAAGAGCACACCGTGGCCCGCAGAAAGGGTTTTCTGAACAGACTGTTCCCTCTTAAGCAGGATTCTTCGCCGCTCTGGGAGAATGGATTGTGGGCGGTCTATGTCGGAACATTCTTAAGGCAGTTAGGTACTGCAGGAGCGACTTCTATCATTGCGATATTCATGACGGAAAGGATAGGTCTGTCAGCTTCGGCAACGGCGATAATCACATCGGTAAATCCTTTCATGCAAATATTCTCCCATATCTTCTTCGGTAGAGTAATATACAGAATAGGACCCAGGAAAAGCACATTGATCGGTATCGGCCTTACAATATTTACGATGCTTTTCTTTGCGATGGCGCAGAGCTGGGCCTTGATAGCACTCGGTTACTTTTCGCTTGGAATTGCCTTTGGTGCTTTCATTAACGGTGCTGGTACTATGATATCTTTGAGCTCACCACCCGAGCGAAGGGCCGAGTTTCTTGGACTGCTTAGGTCGGCGAGAGCGATTGGTTTCATGGTGGGGCCTTTACTGGCCGGAACGGTTGCAGAATACTCTTATTTCGTCATGTTCATCATGATGGCTTCACTCATTGCAACTGGAGGACTAATCGTGATTGTTTTTACGAAGGATCGATTGATAACGAGCTGAGTCAAACCGGTGTATGATAATGCATTAGAATCTCAGGAGTAAAGTAATAGGAGATTATTCAAGGAATTGGCAACGTGGGCAAGAAGAAGGATCGAAGCGGAGGTGAACAAGTTTGTTGAGATACATCGTCAAAATCCTTGTGTCATCGATAATAATCGCTCTTGTTTCTGAAGTTAGCAGGAAGTCCGGATACATTGGAGGACTTATAGCATCTTTACCCCTTACTTCAATGCTGGCGCTATTCTGGCTCTACAACGATACAAAAAATCCAAGTAAAGTTGCAGAACTTTCCACCGGTATTCTCTTATTTGTTCTTCCTTCTTTGATTTTCTTTGTTGCTATGCCGTTGTTTCTTAGAAGAGGCATCAATTTCTACGTAGCGCTTGCATTGTCCAGTGGAATCATGATGGCGGGCTATGCCTTCTTTTTGCTTATCCTTTCGAGGTTTGGAGTGAGATTATAGCGGTTTTGACTTAACGAATTGTTTGACAGCTCTTTGAGAAGCGTTTTGATGCTGAGCGTCTCACAAGAAAATCCTTGTAATGCTCAGGTAGATTCCCAGGACTATGAAAACGGCTCCTGTAACTGTCCGCGCCCAGTACTCGAATCTGGTGATTCGGCTGAACATCTTCGCAACCATTTTGGTGCTTATGGCAATTCCAACTGCGACTACCACAACAGGTAAGCCTGTGCCGATACCATAGATTGCAGGGATTAGTAGTCTGGACTGTTCATTGATGGCGAGGGGAATTACGCTTCCAAAGAATAGTGCAGCCGATACAGGGCAAAAGGTGAGGGCGAACAGAGAGCCTAGGATCAGGGCACCAAGCAGACCTTTGCTCTTGATCTTCTCTTGAGATTTGGTATCCAGATTTCTTCCGCTGTTTCTGAAACTCAGCAACTCAAGAAGGAACATGCCTACAACTATCATTATCGGACCAATTAGCTTCCCCATGTATTTCTGGAGGAATCTAGACAGACCGGGAGCAGCCGTCAAGCTTGAAACAAGTATGGCTCCGATTGCGACATATGTTAGTATTCTTCCCAGTGTATAAAGAAGTCCTGCGACCACCGCCCTTTTCGGGCTACCGATATTCTGGCTGATAAAAGAAACTGCTGCGATGTTTGTAGTTAGGGGGCATGGGCTTATCGAGGTTAGAATACCAAACCAAAGAGCGGAAATCATTGAAAACGCTAAGTTATCCATCAGTTCACCTCCAGAAAAGAAGCTATTTCATTTCTTATGTATTCGATGTACTGGGCTTTCTTCTCTGAGAGCTCCCAGGCATGCCAGAGTTCTTTCCATTCGCCTGGTTTGTCGTCTATAAATTCCTGTATCACCAGTGTGTTATACATGATAATGTAATCTTCGAGATAATGGTAGTTTTCTGGAAGGTCTATGTTTGCTACTTTCCACCGCAAAATCCCCGCTTCATATTGCGATGGAAAGTAACTCTCTATTACTCTCTTCGCATTCGTTTCCATCTCTAAGCACGCCTTACAGCGGATAGTACCATGGAAGTAGTAAAGAACAACATAATCTTTTGGAAGTGAAGGATCATCTATTTCCTTAAGTACAGATTCCCGAGTCTTCGAAGATTTATGCAAGAGATCAATTTCGTCATAAGCAAAATAGGCAATGCTGATTGAGACAAATAGTAGCAGAGATATTCTAATGGTTCTCTTCAGTTTCACGTTTCCACCCCCATGAAAAAAGCAATTATCAATTTCGTATTTCTTTCGCCAGTTTTCTTGCTCGCCCCGACCTGAAATTTGCTAACCGAGCAAAAGAACCAGATCCCAAAATGAATTCGGGATGAAATTGTAAGGCTTTCTGACGAACAAATTTCGTATCATCTGAACTTGATTAAGAATTGTGGCCTTAAGGTTCTTGCCTTACCCACCCCCAAGCCCTTGCCACAACGTGTTTGTGACGCTCTGAAAGCCAAGACACAAGTATAAATTCTGAATGACGAAGGTCTCTCTAATGAAAATTGCAGAAGATCAAACCAGAGAGCTTCATATTTTGAAGTCAATCGTGTTCTTTGATTTCGACTGCCCCATATTATATCCTTTGCCGAGCGCAAGGACCAAAGCAAGTTCTGGAGGCAGCCCAACCTCAATCATTTTCTCAGCCACAGATTTGACATCATACTGAACTCTTCGAAATTCATATGAAATACTCTGCTGGATAACATCAACAATCAAATAGCATGCCTCAGGATTCCCGTCCTTAGGCCTGCCAACGCTGCCATCGTTGAAGACGAGTTTTCCCATCGCCCAGCGCGCCATAGGGAGATGAGTGTGACCGTTTACAACGACATCGGCTATGACCCTCTCAAGCACTTCATGTATCCTTTCGCTTGAAGTGTCTGGTCTTATGTACTCTAGTAGATGGTCTATAGGACTTCCATGAACAAGAAGAAATTTCACACCCTCTTCTACGAATTCTAGGGTATGAGGCAGCGCACGAAGAAACTCCTTAGCTGCAGCTGAAGTGTTCGTTATGGTCCAATTTATGGACTCATCACCGACTTCAGTTTCTCTGCCGGGACTATATTCACAGCCGCAGCTTTCCTTTTCGCTGCCTATTGCATCATCATAATTTCCCAGTATTGTAGGGATTTTCAACTCACGAATTCTTTGAACAACCTCGTCCGGCTGAGGACCGTAACCTACTAGATCTCCAAGACAATAGCTTCTGTCGATGTTCTGGCTTTCAATATCTTTCAGTACCGCTTCTAGAGCCTCAAGATTTCCGTGTATATCTGAAAAGAATGCCAATCTCATTATTTCTCACCACACTTTCTGTGTCTCTCTTGTTTTTGGATTTTAAACTCTTCTATGGCCATGTCTATGACCTCATCAACAAATCCAGGGCAATCGGCCATGCTGTAATATCTCCATCTGCCGTCTTTCCTAACCAGGATCAACCCGGAATCGGCCAATGTTTTTAGGTGCCTTGAAACTGTCGGCTGCGGTAGTTCAAGCATATCCTCGAATTCACAGACACATAGTTCATCATGAAGCCTGATAAGACCGAGAAGTCTCAGATTTGTCTCATCTGCAAGACTCTTCATAACGTCGGCAAGATTCCTAGCGAGAGTCTTCATTTAGTCTCCCCCTGCTCCTTGAGAAAGTAAATGCGTCCTTCCGATTCTTCATTATTGCAACCAGTGAAAGCATTACCGGTACTTCAACGAGCACACCGACTACTGTTGCCAGCGCTGCACCGGAATTCATTCCAAAGAGTATAAGTGCAACGGCTATCGAAAGCTCGAAGAAGTTCGACGCGCCGATAAACGTCGATGGCGCGGCCTCGGCATAGTCTATCTTTAATTTTTTTACCGCAAAGTATCCTATGAAAAAGATGAGATAGGTCTGAATCAAGAGAGGGACTGCTATTAGAATTATGTGAAGTGGATTGTCCATAATCGTCTTGCCCTGGAACATGAATACCAGAATAAGGGTCAACAACAGTCCAATCTTCGTGAATGGATCGAATCTTTTGATGACATTCTCGTTCAGGTATCTCTCACTTTTCTTCTTTATCACCATTCTTCGAGTCAGAAGCGCCAGGAAAAGGGGAATGGCGACATAAAAAAAGACCGACCAGAAAATTGTGGAGAAGGGTACCGGGAAGCCTGTCGATACTCCTATCAGAAGTTTACCCATTGGTGCGAAAAGAAAGAGAATAACCAGATCATTAATTGCAACCTGTATAAGCGCATAGTTTATGTTACCCTTTGCAAGATATGTCCAAACTAAAACCATCGCTGTGCATGGAGCCAATCCCAGCAACACCATCCCCGCAATATATTCATTAGCAAGTCCATCAGGAATTACTGGATTGAAAAAAATCTTAATGAAAAGCCATGAGATAAAGGCCATAGTAAATGGCTTAATCGCCCAGTTGACTACCAATGTTACAAGAAGAGGCCTTGAGTTCTTCTTCACGTTTATTATCTCTTTGAACTCAATCTTTAGCATGATCGGGTACATCATGAAAAGTAGGACCACTGCTACCGGAATCGAGACACTCGCGATTTGCCAGTTCCCAAGGGAATTTGATAGACCGGGAAGAATGTTACCCAGTATGGCCCCTAGAAACATAGCTACCCCCACCCACACTGTAAGGTACTTGCTGAAAAGGTCAAGTCTCTGTTCCAATATACTGCCTCCAATATTCTCACATTCGAATATATGAATATGATACTCGCCGATTGTTTTCCGAGCTTTTTCGGAACGTTAAGTTTCATTGTTGCACAACAATGCAACATAAGTTATTCTATGAGTGTATCTTGACAGGAGGTGTCTCGATGAACAAGAAGACAGTAATGCTTTTCAAGGCACTAGGTTGCAGGTGGCGTTTGAAAATACTGGAGCGTCTTTCAGAAGGTACTCTGTGCGTCTGCGAGTTCGACGACTTGTTCCCTATAGACAAAACAACTCTCTCGAGACATGTCAAAACCCTAGTCGATGCGAAGCTTATTGTGGAGAAAAGGAATGGTACGAGAAAGGAGCTCAGCATAGCAGACAGTAGGGTCCTGGAGATTATTAAGCTTGCTCACTCTATTACTGATGAGTCTTCGGAAGAAACGGAGTAGCGACCCATGTACAGCGTCGTCATCTATACCGTCACCGGATTGCTTCTGTTGGCCTCTTTAGTCAGGAACAGGAATAAGACCCAGTTGGCTCTCAAGAAAGCGTGGAGATCTTTTGAACGTATCTTGCCTGAGCTCATTGCAATTATGCTCTTTGTCGGGTTGCTGATCGCTCTGCTAAACCCGCGAGACTATCTCGCAGCTGCTGGGAGAAAGTTCGGGAGTTTGGGGGTTGATGATAGCTTCAGCAGTGGAATCGATAACGCTGATTCCCGGTTTTGTCGCTTTTCCTACGGTGGCCATCTTGGTAGATAATGGTGCCGGGATAACTCAGATAGCTCTTTTCATCTCCACTCTCATGATGGTTGGAGTTGTCACTTTCCCTGTAGAGAAGAAGTACCTCAGAACTAGGCTGACTATCATGAGAAATGTGATGGCTTTTGGATTCTCCTTCATAGTAGCCGGTCTTATGGGAATGATCCTGGGATGAAGGCGAAAAGGTATGTCTTTCCACTAGTAATGGCAGCGGTCGTTTCTGTTGTATTTGCCGCCGACAATCAGCTCGGGCGCAGCGCTTTGAGCATTACTGGCTCGAGTTTTCTGGAGATGTTGTCTGTTATTCCTCCGATACTTATCCTATTGGGCCTTCTCGATGTATGGATTCCGAGAGAAAGGATTATCAGACATTTGGGAGAAGAATCTGGCATTAAGGGGATAGTTCTTTCCTTCATTCTGGGAGCAGCTGCGGCAGGGACTTTGTACGGAGCGTTTCCAATCGTCGCTGTCTTCCTGAAAAAGGGAGTGAAGTTTTCAAATGTGCTGATCTTCATCGGAGCGTGGTCAACAACTAAGATTCCGATGTTTATGTTCGAGATGGGATCACTGGGTATAGGTTTTGCCCTGTTAAGATTGGCGATAAATATCCCGGGAATTCTACTCATGGCAGTTGTCCTTGAAGGACTTACAGGTAAGAAAGATCTCAAGACGATATATGCACAGGCTACCAGCCTGAGTGAATAATAGGGGGCATTTTGTGATGGAAAAAGATCTGAAGAAGGAAGTAACGAAGTTCGGATTGTTAGCAACGGTCTTTCTTGTTTTCTATTTTCTTCCTTTTGGAAGCCAATATGTGCAAGATGCAATAATTAGCGGATTCACAATGCTCGGGTCGTATGCAAGGGAGCATGTTCTTCTCTGCCTGGTGCCGGCCTTCTTCATAGCAGGTACAATCACAGTGTTCATTCGAAAGGATGCAATACTCAAACTGCTCGGTCCCGATGCCCGAAAAATTATTTCTTACCCTGTAGCCTCTGTTTCTGGAGGAATTCTGGCAGTTTGCTCGTGTACGATTCTTCCTCTTTTCGGTGGTATCTACAAACGGGGCGCCGGTCTAGGACCGGCAGTTGCCTTTCTCTTCAGCGGTCCGGCGATAAACGTTGCTGCGATCTTTCTAACTGGAAGTGCTATCGGCTGGGAGATAGCACTTGTGAGAATCATTGGGGCTTCGACTTCAGCGATTGTCATTGGATTAACTATGCAGAGCATCTTCAGAGAGAAGGGATCAGGAGGTTTTGCGACTCAGGAATCGGATGATCAGATTTCCTGGCCGGAGGCCATTGGATTTCTGGCGCTACAGATGACTTTCCTTATCGTTGGCGGTCTGGCAATTGATCCTGTTGTCAAGGCTTCAATACTTGTAGTTTCCGCCGCTGCGGTATTTGTGATGGCGGTCCGGTTCAAGGGAGAGCTGAGAAATCAATGGTTAAGTGAGACATGGGACTTTGCAAAGAAGATCCTGCCATATCTTTTCTTTGGAGTCTTTGCCGCTGGAATAATATCCAGCGCGCTTCCGCAAAGTTTTGTAGAATCGCTTCTTGGAGGTAACAGGCTCAGATCAACTCTCTTCGCATCTGTCTTTGGAGCATTCATGTATTTTGCGACTCTGACTGAAGTGCCTATCGTCCAGTCGCTCATGTCTCTAGGAATGGGTAAGGGTCCTGCACTGGCGCTTTTCATGGCCGGCAACTCACTTAGTTTGCCCAGCATGATTGTTATCACCCGCCTTCTTGGAAAGAAGAGAGCTTTCACTTACTTTGGATTAGTAGTTGTCTTCTCTACGTTTTGGGGATTCATATATGGAAATCTATTTTAGGATTAAGGAGGTCGTATAGTGAAGATCGAAATCTTTGGTTCAGGCTGTCCGAGATGCAAACAGACTGAGAAGATCATGAAAAAGGCTGTCGAAGAGCTAGGTTCAGATGCAGAAGTTGATAAGGTAACGGACATGATGGCAATAATGGAGAAGGGAATTGTTTCGACACCGGCCGTAGCAATTGACGGAAAAATCGTTTTGTCAGGCAAGATCCCCTCTATTGATGAAGCCAAGAGACTAATTAAGGGTTGAATAAGAGGGCTCTCAGATGTTAGATTTGTGGAGGGTTGAATCCCTCCATTTTTCATGGGTTTGGGAGGTTTGATATGAAGGTTGTGGCTTTCAACGGAAGTCCTCGCCGGGACGGGAATACGTCAAAGATGATTGAAGAAGTCCTAGGTGTACTGCGCGAAGAAGGAATCGATACCGAAGCGGTTCAGATAGGTGGGAATTCCGTAAGAGGTTGCACTGCCTGCAATGTCTGCTTCAAGACGAAGGATAGGAGATGCATAATAGACGGCGATTACGTCAATGGTTGCATCGAGAAGATGCTTGAAGCCGACGGTATCATCATAGGTTCTCCGACTTACTTTGCCGATGTGTCTCCTGAAGTGAAGGCTCTAATCGACAGAGTGGGAATGGTTGCTCTGGCTAATGATGCAATGCTTAAGCGGAAAGTGGGAGCCGCTGTCATAGCCGTTCGAAGAGGAGGCTCGGTACATGCTTTTGATTCAATTAATCACCTCTTCCTTATCTCTCAGATGATAGTACCTGGATCTTCATATTGGAATCTCTCAATTGCCTGGAAGAAGGGCGATTTTGAAGGCGACGGAGAGGGTATAAGAACTATGAGAACTCTTGGTCAGAATATGGCCTGGCTTCTGAAAAGAACTGCGGGGAACTCTTAGTATTCACGGAAAACCACTATTCCAGCAGGATCGTATAGATCCCGAAAGGTTCGTAGTTCAGAGAGAAGGTGCTATGAGAAACATCCAGCTCTACTATCCTTTCCTCAAGAAGATTTGTGAGATAGGCCCTTTCAAAATCCAGAGTGCTCCTTATAACAGCTGTGCCTCTTGATCCTAACAGCTCACATACCCTGAGTATTCTACCCTTCCCATTCTCGGCGATCTTGAAGGCCATAATCCTTAAAGTCGACGCCTTCACTTCGAAGATCGGTGAATTCGCCCTGAAAGACCCCTTGCTCGTAAGTAGTCTTGTATTAAGTAATTCTGCCTCTTGAACTGTCTTGAGCAGATCGCAACTTTCATGAGGAAAAACAGCGTATGTGAATTCGTGACGCCCTTCGTCTGCTGTGAAGTCGGGAAATACTGGAGATCTAAGCAAGTTAAGGGACACATTGCATCCTCTTACTCCGTAACCATACTTCCCGTCGTTCAATATCGATATACCGTAATCGTATTCTGATAGATCTACCCATCTATGACCGGGGACCTCAAAAGCCGCCTGTTCTATTACATCGTTTTCTGTTGTGGGTCGTGTAATGAACCCGCATGAAAGGTCATATCTTGCCTGTCTTGTGAGGACTTTCAAGGGGAACAAGGCTCTGAGCATTGTTCTTCTCATATGCCAGTCAACTGTGTTCTTTACCTCGACACGTCTTGAGTTTCTGTAAAGAGAAATGTCTTGGATTATCCTTGTCTTCCCCGCCTGAAAGACGCATCTGATTGTCTCTCTTATTGGGCCAAATTCAGTTTTCTTAATCACCGAAGGCTTCAGGCTCTCTGAGGTGTTTCGATAATCTCTTTCGATGTCCCATGCGTCCCAGTAAGAGGGAATGTCTTTGAAAATCGCTATTGAGGCTTTTCCATCGAATACGTCTCTTAAGTGTTCTTTGTCATAAACACTTATTCCTTCTGCATCTACTTCAACAGTGAGATATTCGTTTTCCATCAACTTTGAGTCGTGATATTCTGTGTGCGGGTTCACGATCTCTTTATTAGAGAACTCTATTGTTACGAAGCCGGTGGGAGGAATTTCCAGCTCTGATAAGAACAGAGTATCACCGTTATCCAACAACTGGCAAGAGAATTCACCCGTAGGGCAAAACGGCTCTTTCGAACCCTGTGCAGTGAATTCAAGTTTCCTGCAGAAAGAACTCGGATTGAAGACTGTCAGTTTCATATTGTCTTCGTCCGTCAATCGATCAAAAGAGGCCTGAAGCATTGACGATGTGGCTGAATGGACTTCACCCAGTTCGTTCAATGCGTCCTCATATACCTCCTTTATTGATGAACCAGGCAGAATATCATGAAACTCATTCTGAAGGAGGATCCTCCATAGTAATTCGATCTCCCCGGGCTTATAGCCTGAGATTGCGCCAAGCATCTCCGCAAGTCTTAGCAAATCTTCACACTCTTTGTGAGCCATTTTGATTCTTCCCTGAGAGGTGTAAGTGCCACGGTGAAGCTCAAGATACAATTCGCCGTCATGTACGTGAAACGAGCGAGAGACCTCTTCTGCCCGCTTAAAGTAACTCTCAAAGCTTCTCATCACCAGTTCGGGCATTCCAGGCAGATCCTTGAGAAACCTGTAGCTTTCGATCATCTCATCTGTAGGTCCCCCGCCTCCATCACCATAGCCAAATGAAAAGACGGTTTCTGGGAACAAATCTTGGTCTCTGAAGTTCTTGGCAGTTGTCAGGATGTCTTTTGGTTCTAGAAGACCGTTGTATCCATTGGATGGATTCTTGAAGCTGTGGCAAATCACCTCAGAACCGTCTATTCCTCTCCACACAAATAGATCATGGGGGAGGGTATTCTTCTCGTTCCAGGTTATTTTCGTTGTGAAAAAAGAGTCCATACCTGCCTTCCGGATAATCTGAGGCAGAATCCAGGAGAATCCGAAGACATCTGGAAGCCATACAGTGCTGCACTTTCTTCCAAAATGCTCCATGAAGAATCTTTGACCGTAGAGAAACTGCCTTACCAAAGATTCGCCGTTCAGCAGGTTGGTGTCACTCTCTACCCACATTCCACCCAGCAACTCCCAGCGACCTTCTTTCACAAGGAGCTGTATTTCCTTGAATAGACCGGGGTCTCGTTCCATTACATCTCTGTACATAGCAGCGGAAGACTGTGAGAACATGTACTCGGGATACTTGTTTGCAAGCCTCACAGAATTGGAAAAAGTCCTGAGTATCTTTCTTCTAGTCTCCTCTAGCGGCCATAACCACGCGTAGTCAATGTGTGCATGACCAGAAAGCGTCATTGTAAGCCGACTAGGGAAGCGTCTCTTGAGATTTGCAAGTTCTTTTTCAACATTTCTCTCTGCTTCAGTGAATGTGTTGTGATCTTCTTCACTAAGTCGTTGACCTTCAGATCTAGTGAATTCCTCAGGCAGCCATACCGCCGATACCTCGCCAGAGATCTCCGGATCATCTAGAACTGCCTTCCAGTAGCCGGATGAATCTCTCGGGATTCTTATTCCGGCTAAGTTATCCGACAGAATTCTGTAGAGACTACTCGCGAGAACTTCATCATCAGTATAGGTGAAAAGCTCTATCAGATTTCTAAGCTTACCTATAATTCGCTTGATATCTGAATCAACAATAAGTAGATCGGACTCTGAGAACACAGGTTCTTTGATACTGCTTCCAAAGAGCCCCTTGGGAACAACATCCGCTTCATAAAAAACCACTTTGCCGGCAAAAACGGAAAGATCAAGCTCTCTGTGATGTGTATTGATCTCTCCATAGGTAATTCCATTGATTCTCACTAGTGATTCTCCACCAAACCAGTTTCTGAGAATGAGCTGCTCATCAGCATCAATTGGCGGGAGTTCGATCTCCCTTGAAAAATATACTGGAAAGCTATCGGGAGACCACTTGAACTCCGGGGAGACTCTTCTTGAATTGAAGGACCAGGAGTCGATTCTCTTCCTTTTTTTGATTGTGTATGGGTACATTTCACCGATGGACCGAAGAAACTTACCTCTAGCGCTTTCCTTAGAATAGTACATAGTGCACCTCTCCCTAACACATTTTCGGAGCTACACTCATTAGACCATAATGAACTGTAAGTGAGAAACATGGCAAGAGTATGATTACCGAAAAACAGTGAGTGTCATATAGTGCCGGTTTCTATGTCACGCTGATATCTTGTAGTGTTGATTGATGGAGGAAGTGTCTTCGTTGCTTGATACTTGAGGTTTCTCGGACGGTTCAACTTTATTTTACTGCTCTTTAATACATCTCTGTTTATTCTTTGGCGGTCAACCCTAAAACGCTCTTCAAAACTTGAAAACCCTCCGAGGGCGGCCTTCGCGAAGCAGGTTCGTTTTCTTGCTATTGTTCACCCTTGGACTGGCTCTGTGCTTCTGTTTTCCGTTTTATTACACGGATACCTGGCAACCGGCGGCTTCATTCTCTACAGCGGAAGCCTGGTCTTCTTAAGCGTCTTGGCCCAGTCCGTAGTCTACCTTCTGGGCAAGTACTTTCCTGCTATGAAGAGTAAGTGGAGACCATTGCACAGAGCTCTGATGATCGTCACATGGATCTCGTTCTTTCTGCATCTACTTGCTCCAGAATCTATCTGGTTCCCGATAATCTAGTCTTTTTCAATCAGCGATCTGACAAAGGGAATGACAATCTCCAGAAGAAGAGTTGGACTTTCCTCTTGTGGGAGATGGCCGGTTTCGGGAAGGATGAAGAGCTCGGCAGAATGCAACTCTTCGGCCAGTCTAATTGAGTCCTGCACAGGGACAATTCTGTCAGAGTCGCCAGTAATGACTAGAGATGGGATTCTTACGCTCTGTACCTTTGAGGAGTCATAAGGTTTTCTTGCGAGTGTAAGTTCCCAGAGAGCCCTGTCCCAGTTTGATGCCTTAAGCTGCTTTCTGTAGCCTTCACGTATTTCATCAGTCAGTCTTTCCGGATCATACCACGCCATTTCCAGGATACTGTCTGAGTTTCTCAAGAGAGTTCTCGAGATAAGCGGCCCCAAATGCCTTCCCTGAGGAGTGCTCGTAAGTATCTTGAACAAGAAACTGTCTGTGTCTTCTGTGTAGATCGCCGCGTCAACCAGGACAAGGCCAAGCACTTTTTCTGGGTGTTGAGCCGCGACTTCAAGAGCTGTAAGCCCTCCGGCCGAGTGACCAACGAGCACTGCCTCTTCGAATCCCAAATATTCCATAAGCGATACTGTTAACTCAACCTGTCCTTCCAAAGAGTATGGGTTGAAAGAACTGATATCCTCGCCAAGTGGTCTTGAGGTCAGGCCAAATCCAGGTCTGTCGAAAGCAATAACAGAGAACTCTTCAGAGAGAGGACCGATCACTTCTCTCCATGAGAAAGTGCTTGCTCCGAATCCATGTAGCAGCATTAAAAGGGGTTTGCCTTCTCCTTTTGCTTTGTAGTGGATGTCTGCATTATTGATCGTGACGAACGTACTGTCTTCATCGGCTAGAAGCCTTGGGACCACAGTATCTTCAAGATCGCTCACCGGTATTAAAAAAGGCGCGATCAGCAGTATTGAGATCAGCGAGGTCATGATGAGCAGGGTCTTCATTTTCTTGCCTCTGAACTCTGAATTGAAGCGAAGGCCTTATTGACAAGCTGCTCGGCATCAACACCATCTCTCGGGAGCAATACAAATCCCGCTCTTAGTTCCATAGAGAACTCGCCACAGTTTTCTTGCCAGATTTTGAATGCGTTGAGGGCCTTTCGAAGTATTGTGCTGGCATTTCTGTAATCCTTCAGATCTTCAGCTAGAAGTAGAAACTCTCTTCTTGAGAATCTGCAGAGCGTGTCATTCTTTCTAATCCCTCTCACCAGCGAGTGTGTCATATCGATTATCGTTGATTCTTCGATACCCGATACCCCTCCTTTGCTCACAAACTCGAAGGCAGCAACCATAGAGGAGGAGTTATTTCTTCTGCTCCTGAATATCGCCATGTTAACTCTATCTCTGAAAAGCACGTAATTTGGAAGACCGGTTTCGCCGTCGAAGTGAGCCAGTTGGGAGATAGTTTGTTCGGCCAGCTTCAGGTCGGAGATATCTTCAACCACGAAGAGAAAGAAGACTCTCTCCGACACCGACAGTCTCTTTACATAATACCTTAACCACCTTCCAGCACGTCTAATGTGATGAAACTCCAATGAGTCTTCGCTTGAGTGCTTAACTTCTCTTATCTTCTTCGAGATCTCTTCTTTGATGTCTTCTATCATGATAGACGCAGCGCTGTTAGCAAATACCGGATTTGAATGTTCATCGATAATCGCTATTCCATCTTCAATTCCCGTTAGAGCTTCGAGAAGAAGATCCGGAATATTCTCAGAGAGACTATCCTGTCTCATTATCACACCACCTTTGTACTGCACGAACATATCGTAACCTCAGTCATATTGTAACCTCTGTTAGTAGGAATAAGGTAACTGTTCAGAAAGCTTAATCATGAAACAGATGCAGGCGAGAGATCTCCGCACTTGTCGGTATAATGGTACTGATGTCTTAATATTGGAAAGGAGGAGCGGATATTGAAGAGAAGAGCTGCGTTAGCCATGGCTTCCCTGTTGTTGATTGCACTCCTTCTCCTGCAGGCATGCGACCGCTCAAGACTTGTCACTACGGTTACCTCGGTAATTGATGGCGATTCCATTACGGTGAAGGCGCTAAACGGCACTGTAAGGCTTATAGGAATAGATGCGCCGGAAACTAGATCAGGCAGCAAACCTGCGGGCCAGTTTGCCGATGAAGCGAAAGATTATCTGGAAATGATAACACGCGAGAGTGGAAAAGTTACCCTTGAGCTTCATGGAGAGGATACATACGGCAGACACCTTGCGTATCTTTTTGACTCGGAAGGTACCTTGATAAATTCTGATATAGTTAGGCAAGGTTTGGCCAGACCTCTTACCTATGAGGACACGTCCCATTATTCATCTGAGATAAGGAATGCTTACAGAGAAGCTTTCAGGAGTAGAAGGGGGATCTTCACTTTCTATGATCAGTCTCTTGTATTTGATGCTTCAATTGTGAGAGGAAATCTCTATTCTTACCAGGCAGGGGGTTTTTTGGGAAGAGTGATCTGGGTGGAATTCGAAGTAACGTCGGTAAACGGTCTCACCTTAGTGGGCGATGACATTGTGGTTCGAATCAGGTCAGAGGAGGCATCGCTTTTCGCGCTTGATCAGGCAGATCTGCAGGTGCTCTATAGAAAGAGGATCAGAGTCTATGGAGAAGTCTGGCAGGATACTTCTGGTAAGGCTTTGATGCTGATCAGAGACCCGGGAATAGAGATCATAGGAGTAGCTCAGCTTGCAAAGACTCTTCCTCTTTTAGCATTGGGGGCTTTCTGAAGCTCTTCACAAGAAAATGCCGCAAACCAAGAATTGACAGGAAGTGAGAAATGTGCGAAAATGTAGTGCAAATGATTTGCGCGAATTGTTTGCCTATAGGAGGTGCCCTTTGAAGAGAATGACATCACTCAGAAGAGAAGTTCTGGAGATCATAGATAAATCTGAATTGCCGTTGACCGCTGATTCAATTCATGAAATGCTTGATGAAAAACCTAATCTCTCAAGCGTTTACAGAGGTCTTTCCTTTCTTGAGGACGAGGGTCTTATCCGCTCGATATCATTCGAGTGCGAGACTAGATTCTATTTCAGCAGTCAGAGGGAACCAGTTCATTTTTTGCACTGCAAGAAATGCCACAAAACTAAGCCTTTCTATGAGTGCTTTGCCGATTCTTTTGCAAAGAGAGTTGCGGAAAACCGAGATTTTACGATTACTAACCATGTGTTTTACTTCATTGGAATCTGCGGGGATTGCAGGAGAAAGATCGTCTCCGATGTTGAGGGGGGCAGACTATGACAAGAAGAGTAATATTGATTCCTTTTCTGCTGATTACATTACTTTCGGGTACAGTTTTTTCGCTCAGGATAGTTGCAACGATTAATCCCTACTATTTGATCGTAAAGGAAATCGTGGGTCAAAATGCTCAGGTAGATCTTCTTATAGGGCCGGGTCAGAACCCCCACATTTTCTCTCCAAAGATCTCTGACATAAGAAGACTGGATGGAGCGGACCTGGTAATCGCAAACGGCCTAGATCTTGAGATTTTCCTGGAAAGATATCTGGACGATCTCGCCTCCCGAGGCAAGACTGTTGTGTACATTGGGAATCTCTTGCCCAAGGAGCTTATCATGGAGAAAGAAGAGCAGAACGAAGAACACGAACATGACCATCACGTGAATCCTCACATTTGGCTTGATCCAGTGATTCTTACTGATTACGTTATACCCTTTCTAGTTGAAGCGCTCTCAGAAATCGCACCAGAGAAATCTGGGTACTTTTCAGCGAATGCTGCGCAGCTTATTGATGATCTGCAGGAGTTCGATGAAGAGGCAAATTCATACCTTGAGAAGTTTCGTGGGAGCGTAGTCATTGTTGCACACCCCAGCTTTACCTATTTCTTCAGAAGATATGGATTGAGACTCGAACCGGTTCTAGAAGGGATAGGAGATGAGCCTACAATAGGCGAGATAAAGAAACTTGTCGATTTTGTGAGGGGCGAGAAAGTTGTTGGTATCTTTGCGGAGTACCAGCACTCTAAGAGAGCCATAGATATTCTGACGGCCGAGACATCTGTAAGACACGGGGAGCTTGACAGTCTTGGAATTTCAATGAGCGGCATCATCGAGCTGTTGCAGTGGAATCTCGGAGAGATCAAGAGGGTCTTTGATGGAGAGTAGAATCCTAAGAGTAGAGAGCTTGAGCTACAAGATCGGCAGCCACTGGATCCTGAGGGACGTGTCTTTCGAAGTGTCCAGAAGAGAATTCGTAGGAATAATTGGTCCAAACGGTGCCGGAAAGACAACGCTGATTAAAGCGATCGTTGGTGATCTGAGCGACTATTCGGGGAAGGTGTCTGTTTCAGCGAAAATTGGATACTTGTCTCAGAACCCCGAAAGAAAGCGAGACTTCCCAATAAGAGTTAAGGAAGTGGCCGCGATGGGTCTCTATGGAGAGCGCGGAATCCTGAAACCCCTGAGAAAGTGCGATTGGAAGAAAGTTGAGGATCTTCTAGAAAGGGTAGGTATATATGATCTGAAGGAAAGGAGAGCCGGTACACTCTCCGGCGGCGAGTATCAACGGCTGATGCTTGCGAGGGCATTGGCATCAGAACCGGAGTTGTTGATACTGGACGAGCCTGAAGCCGGTGTGGACGAAATGGGAAAAGCCTCCTTTTACAGGTTGCTTGAGTCACTAAAGAACGATAAAAACATGGGAATACTTATGGTGAGCCATGATATTGGAATGGTTTTTGAAGCTTGTGATACCGTGATGTGTATTAACAAGACCCTTCATTGCCACACATCTGCTGACAAGATACGACCAGAAGAACTGCAATCAGCTTTTTCTGGCGACCTCGACCTTTTCATAAGATCTAGAGATCACTTCGAAAGGGAGCACCACTTATGATTCAGGATTTTGTGAAGGACATCATAAGCTATGGTTTCCTGAGAAACGCATTAGTGGCCGCCATTCTCGTAAGTTCACTAACTGGAGTGTTCTCGAGTGTGGTTGTGCTAAGAAGGATAGAGTTCATTGGAGATGGTGCAGCTCATGCGACATTTGGAGGAATTGCTTTCGGCCTACTTCTCGGAACGGATTATTTGCTTATGGCGGCAATTACCGCCGTTGTCTTTGCAATTGCCGTAAGCTACTTTACCAGGAGGAACAAGTTGTCCGAAAGCAGCGTAATCGGAATGCTCCTTCCTCTTTCGATGTCTCTGGGAGTAATCGCGCTTTCATTTGTAAGAGGATACACACCGGATGTGATGGGCCTGTTCTTCGGGAACATCCTGATGGTTACTTCTGAAGACGTTTGGCTGCTTATCGCAGCTAACCTTGTCGCTATGGCCTTCTTCACGATATTCTACAGAGAGCTTCTATATTACTCGTATGACGAGGGAATGGCGAAGCATTACGGTGTACCTGTTGGGGCCATTCACTATGCAGTCCTAGTAGGAATCAGCTTGAGTGTTGTAAGCTCGGTCAAGATTGCAGGAATTATACTGGTTACGGCATTTCTGGTCATTCCGGCAGTGGCCGCGAAGCTTATCGCTCGCTCATTCAGAAGTATGATCGTTTTCTCTGTGAGCCTGGCAGTGGTAGCTAGCATAATAGGCATATTCGTTTCTTATGCGCTTGATATGCCTCCCGGACCGGTAATCGTAGTTGCACTATTCTTGGAATTTTTGTTGTTAGCTTCTTTGAAGAGGTTTATTGGAAAGGAATCTTGAAAGATACGACTATCAGATGCGCAATAGTACAAACTTGGTCGATTGCAGGTGGAGTTGAGAGGGATAGATATATGATCCGAATAGTCGGTGAGGCTTGTCGTACAGTGGGAATTGAGTAGAGAGCTTGGCGGCGAAGGGAGAAATGACATGAAGATAACTGTTTTGTGCAACGACAAAGCTCTTAAAGGGTTTGAGTCTGAACACGGTATCTCTTTTTACATTGAATCAAGCAAAAAAAAGTACTTGTTCGATACCGGATCTACAGACGTTGCTGTTAAGAATGCAGCGAAACTTGGTATAGATTTGTCTGAGGTCGAAATGATTATCATCAGCCACGGTCACTACGACCATCTTGGAGGTTTAGAGAGCGTACTTCGTGAGTCTGGAGGAAAGAGAGTACTGATTGGTGAAGGTGGTTTTGAGCCGAAGTATAGCGGTAAAGTGGAGTCAAGTCCCAAAATTACTAGAGCAGAATTCGAAGAGCTTGGGGCGTCAGTAGAAAATGTATGCTCTTCGAAGGAGATTGAAAAGGATCTCTATGTAATGACCGCAGCGCCTTTTGCCACAGATGAGAGGTCTGAGGAGAAACATAACAAGGTTGATGGCAGAAAGCAAACTCGCGATTTCTTCGGTGATGAGCTTTCTCTTGCTCTTGTGGAGAGCGGTATTGTAACGGTAATAACCGGTTGTTCTCACAGGGGTATTGGAAACATAATCAAGCAAGCCTCTGAGTATGGAGAGGTGAAGGCTGTGGTTGGGGGCCTACATTTGCTTCACAAAACAAAGGAGGAGCTTGATGGGATTTTCAACTATTTAGAGGGATTTAAAATTGAGAAATTCCACATTGGGCACTGTACAGGAGATGAAGTTATAAAGGCAATTGAGCGAAGGTTTTCTGCCAAAGTCTGTGAGCTTCGAGCCGGAGAAACCTTTGAGTCTCTTATATAACAATGTAAGACTATTACCGTCAAATCATGAAGTAGCAAATTGGGAGGTCGAAGAAATGGACAAAACGATGAACTTTGAGTATTTTCTGCCGACAAGGATTGTCTTTGGTGTGGGTACGGTGAATAAGGTAGGCAAACTAGCCAGAAATCTTGGAAAGAAGGCAATGATAGTAACAGGAAGAAGTAGTGCGAAGAAAACAGGTCTTCTTGATGAAGTGATCTCGATCTTGGAGAAAAGTGGAATCGAAAGTGTTGTGTTTGATGATATAGTACCTAACCCACTATCATCAACGGTCGACAAAGGCGCCGAAATTGCCAACAGAGAAAAATGCGATATGGTCATAGGTCTTGGCGGAGGCAGCCCAATAGATTCGGCAAAGCTCATTGCAGTGGTGGCCAAAGATGGTGGCCGATGTTGGGAGTACACCGGATCTGGAGGAGGAAGAGTTCCGAAAGCTGCGCTCCCTATCATCGCCATTCCAACAACTCACGGAACAGGAACCGAGTCTGACCCCTTTGCGGTTGTGACGAACAGTGAAACCAACGAGAAGATAGGCGTTGGATTCGACCAGACTTTTCCTGTCATTTCCGTTGTGGATCCTGAGGTTATGAAGACCTTGCCTCCCTATCAGACGGCAGCTACCGGCATGGATGCCTTCTATCATGCAATTGAGTCGTACATAAATACAAATCATCAACCGACATCTGATCTTCTCGCGATGGAAGCAATGGCGCTTATAAATCACTATTTACCAATAGCATACACGGATGGGAATAATATTGAAGCCAGGACTGCTCTTGCCTGGGCGAGTACTGCCGCCGGCATTTGTGAAACACTATCGGGCTGTATTGCAAACCATTCATTAGAACACCCAATAAGTGCTCATTACGATGCTACACACGGTGCGGGGCTTTGTGCTACAGGGCCTGCCTTCTTTGATTACATCAGGCCTCATACAAAAGAGAGACTGGCGCGAGTGGCTCAGATAATGGGAGCTCCAGAAAGCGTGATAGATATCAACAGGCTCTCTGAAATGTCAATAGAACTCATTCATAGGCTTCAGAAAAGTGTAGAAATCGATATCACTCTTAAGGAGCTTGGAGTCGAGAGATCTATGCTTGGCAGATTAGCTGAAGACGCAATGAGAACAATGGGCGGATTGGTTGAGGTGACTCCAGGAGACCTGAAGACCGAAGACTTGAAGAAGATTCTGGAGATGTCTTATTGATAGAGAGTTCGCCGTAAAGATCCGTTCAACGCTGTGAAGAGCCGTCTTCCGCCGTCCAAGAACATGACCGTCCTTCGTGAAGATCAGCCGAGAAAGAGCGTTGTCGAGAGCTTCGCTTCGAGAGTGCGAGAATTCATAGTTGACCGTCAACGGTCCACTGTTCTCCGACCGAGAAGAGAGGACAAGCAGAAATGATGCCGACTTCGTCGGGAAGCGAAGCTCGCTGGCACGAGGAAGTGATGCTGGAGTAAAACATCAGACACAGGGCTGGGCAAGAACGGCCCAGGTCGCAATGCCCGGAGAAGCATCCGGGGACGCAAGGCTGGCGAAGATCACGCCAGGGCGCAATGCTGCCTTCGGCAGGAGGCAACAAAATAGCCATTCAGGCTTCGCCTGGCCAGCGTACCACTTCATGGGTATGAGGCGCAGGGAAGAACCGGGTCTGAGGTCTAGGGCCCGGTTAGATCGCTAGAAGCCGTTCTTGGGGAGAGCCGCTGAACACCTAAGAACGAAGACCTTCTGTTAAGGGTCATCCCGTGATGTTTCTGCACGGGATCTCGCATCTAAGTACCGCTGAACGCTGGGAAGAGCCGTAATCCGTTGACCGTCCAAGAGCAAGGACCCGTCCACCGATAAGAGCATCAGTGATAGCAATGCCTGCTTCGCAGGGAAGCTTATTTTGGTTCAACGTACTCTTTCCTACCACGAACCCGCTACCCCCAACCCCGGCCTTTTGCTTTTTCTTACAACTCACAACTTGCAACTTGGAACCGATCCTTTGCTCTTTCCTACCCCTTAACCCCTACCCCGTTCCTGCTTTCTTCAACGACTTCCTTCCATCTCCTGCAGGCATGGAAGTGTCCATCATCTATCTCCTGAAGCTGAGGTTCTTCCTTCTCCCAGCATTCTTCCTTTGCATAAGGACATCTCGGATGGAATCTGCAGCCGGGAGGGATATTGGCGGCTGAGGGGATCTCTCCCTTTATAGGCACTACCTTGGGTTTGTTCACCTTTCCCGCGATCGGTTCACATACGGCAGCAATGAGAGCCCTTGTGTATGGATGAACGGGATTGTCTATAACATCGTCTGGATCTCCTATCTCTATTATCTTTCCAAGGTACATGACAGCTATCCTGTCGGTGAAGTATCTCGCAGTAGAGAGATCGTGTGTTATGTAGAGATAAGTCAGTCCAAGGTCTCTCTGCACTTCCTTCATCATGTGTAGTATCTCCGCCCTGGTTGAAAGGTCTATCATGGATACCGGTTCATCCGCAACGAGAAGCTCGGGATTGAGAAGAAGAGTCCTGGCAGTAGCAGCCCTCTGTCTCTGACCACCGGATAACATGTGGGGATACCTCACAAGGAACTCATCTGGGGGGTTGAGCTTGACTTCCCTCAAAGCCTTCTCTATCATCTCCATTCTCGCGTCTCTGTCTTCTCCGAGTTTGTGTATTATGAGAGGCTCTTCCATGACATCCCTTATCTTGAACCTCGGGTTCATGGAAGCGTATGGATCCTGAAAGATCATCTGTACGTTCCTTCTGTATCTCTTCAGTTCATCTTTCTCTATATGAGTGACATCCTTTCCGTTTAGAAGCATGTTGCCGCCTGTAGGCTCGAGGAGTTTCATAATTAGTTTTCCCGTCGTCGTCTTTCCACAACCGGACTCTCCAACGAGACCGAATATCTCGCCCCTGTTTATTGAGAAGGATATACCGTCAACGGCCTTAACATAATTGTGTTCACCCTTGAAGAACTGGGATATGCTTCTCCTTATGGGGAACCACTTCTGAAGGTCTTTCACTTCAATGATCTTATCTGTCATCTCTTCTCACACCTCCAGCAGGCCACCATGTGTTCCTCTTCAATCTCAATAAGGGGTGGTTCTTCTTCCTTGCACTTATCCATAGCGAGGGTACATCTCGGATGAAATCTGCAGCCCGATGGAGGTTCCAGTAAGTCTGGAGGAGCACCGGGGATGAAGGATAATTCACTTACCTTCGCGTGCAGTCTGGGAGTTGCAGCGAGCAAGTTTCTTGTATAGGGATGACAGGGCCCCTGTTCTCCGTATATCTGCTGGTTTGTTCCTATCTCCACTATCTTTCCGGCATACATAACGGCTATTCTGTCGGACACTTCCGCCTCAGTTGCAAGATCGTGAGTTATGAAGATGAATGAAAGGTCTAGCTTCTCCTTAAGGTCTTTGAGGAGGTTTATTATTTGAGCCTGCACGATAACATCCAGGGCTGTGGTGGGTTCGTCACAGATTATCACCTTCGGTTCTAGAAAGAGGGCGGTAGCGATGGCGATTCTCTGTTTCATTCCACCTGAGAGTTCATGTGGATATCTCTTAACTATGTCGCTGGAGAGACCGACCAGGTTGAGATACTTCTCTATCCTCTTTCTCGCCTCGTCTCTCTCCATCTCTCTGTGTTCCTGCAGAGTCTCCATCATCTGTTTGCCTATGGTGTAGACGGGAGTGAGGGTATTCATAGCGCCCTGAAAGACCATGGAGATCTTCTCCCAGCGGATGTTCCTTCTCATTTCATTCTCACGCAGGGGAGTAATGTCTATACCGTCGACCACTATCTTCCCGCCTGCGATCTTACCCGGGGGAGTGGGCATCTTAAGCAGGGCGAAGCCGGTGGTAGTCTTTCCGCAACCGGACTCGCCTACTAGACCGAGAGTCTCACCCTTCTTGAGAAAGAAAGAGATATCGTCTGCGGCCTTCACGACACCTTTGCTCGTGTAGTAGTAAAGCTTGAGGTTATCTACTGTCAATATGTTATCCATAGTCATTACCTCGTCTTCAGTTTCGGGTTAAGTATCTTGTCCATTGCAAACCCTACAAATGCGAATGTCATACCCATGAAGGCTATCGCCAGTCCTGGTGGTATTACCCACCACCACATCCCACTCAGCATAGCTCCGCCGCTGTTGGCTGCCTGGAGTATCTGTCCCCACGTAACAATAGTTGCATCTCCAAGACCCAAAAGGCTTATCGTAGCCTCTACAACGATAGCACCTGGGACATTGAGCGCCATAGAGGCGAAGGCGTAAGGGATAAGCAGAGGCACCATATGCTTGAAGATTATTCTCGTATTAGATGCCCCGAGAGCTCTTGAGGCCTCTATGTAGGTCTCTTCCTTTATCTGGAGTCCCATGCTTCTGACTGTCTTCACCGGTCCTACCCAGTAGAAGATGCACATTATTCCTATCATTACCCATATATTCGGCTTGAAGACTGCGCTCATGACGATGAGAACGGGAAGCATAGGAACGCTTATGAATATCTCGAATATCCTTTGCATGAGTGAGTCCTTCCAGCCTCCGACGTATGCACTTATGACACCATATACGACACCTATGGATACTGAGATGAGGGCAGTGAGCAGTCCGATAAGCATAGCCCATTTCACGCCTGCGATTACTCCGCTCCATATGTCTCTCTTGGAGTTGTCCGTTCCAAGAATACCGTGCACTCTGCCTGCAATATTTACAAAGGCTCCTTCGATGTTTTCGTCGGCCTTCTGCAGCAAAAGGGTTACCTTCAACTTGTATGTTCCCACCAATGGCGAAGGGCTTCTGAATATGCCCGGTTGAGCCTTAGAGAACAGAACATCAGTAGTCTTTATGGTCTGAAGCTGGACTCCTTCTGAGGGGGAATACTTCTTTCCAAAATTCATGGCCGAAGTCTGAGACGATCTGTCTATCGAAACTCTTAGACTCTGAGTAGGGGACACTTCAAGCTGTTTTCTATATAGATCGATCGTCAAACCGTCCGGTCTCTCGATCGCAATAACTACAGTTGGTTTGCCGACTCCCGAGGCATGAAATACGATATCTGAAGGAGCAACTGAAGCAGAATAATCGTATTCGAAGACGTATTCTTGTATTCTCATCGCTCCCGCCATAGTCTCAGAAAACGAGTATTCCTCAATACTCTCGGAAACAGCTCTCTTTTTTGAAGCGAATATATTGATCCATGAAGGCGGAGCGCTAGCCGGCAGGTCCTGCCAATAAGTTATGTCCCTCCACTTCAGATTTGCTTCGGGATAGGGGACGATAACCGGTTCGAAGATCAAGATAAACATGAATATAACAAGAAAGATTACCCCGATTATGCCTGACTTGACCTTTCTGAACTCGCTCCAAAAACCGCCTAATGATCTTCTGAAGTCGCTAATAGTCACTGTTTACCACCTACCTTGATCCTTGGATCAAGCAAGCCATATATAAGATCAAGAATCACAAGACCACAAATATATAGTCCGGTCGTAATAGCCAGGTTTCCCATGAGGACCGGAACATCATTCTGCTGCAAAGCAATCCAGTACAGATTGCCCATTCCAGGCCAGGAGAAAATGCCCTCGAACACTATATTGCCTCCTACAGATGCCAGAAGAGCGAGAAGTGACATCGTTACAATTGGTGGAGCAGATGTTCTCATTGTATGCCCGTACAGAACTTTCCTCTCAGGAATACCTCTTGCTCTTGCTGCCATGATGTAATCATCCTGAAGGACTCCGAGGACTATGTTTCGAGTAAGGAAAGCCCTTCCCCAGAACCCGATGACAACAAGTGTCAGTACCGGAAGAGCTAGATGATAGAGAAGGTCGAAGAAATACGAAATTCCCTCTGGAGGAGGAGTAGAATGTAGACCACCTGAAGGAAAGATCTTCACTCCGTAAGCAAAGAACATTATCATTATCATTCCCAACCACCATGATGGCATGCCAAATACCACCATAGTTCCCACCGAAGTGCTTTTGTCTAGAAACCCGCCTGCTTTCTGTGCCTTTTTCAGTCCTAGAAGCAGGCCCAGGACAATGTCTACCATCATAGCTACCGAAAAGAGAAGAAGTGTCTTTGGGATCGCCTCCGAAACAACACTCCATACGCTCCTGTTGCCATCTGAAGCTCTAATGATTGTAGAATTCCCAAAATTGAATGTCAGCGTGTCCCATGTTCGCCACACTACTCTCTCAGCGACAGGTCTGTTCAGCCGGTATAGAGAGTACAGGTCGTTTCTTCTGTTTGCGACGTAATTTGCAAGCTGGCTCTCGTTGAGACTTGTCATCCTCATAGTTTCGCCTCTGATCTGCTCCTCTATCTGCGCTCTCAGAGTTTGCTCCATTACTGTATTGAATAGAGCAGAAAAGATGAAGATTAGGATTGAATACATCAGAAATCCGTATAAAACTCTCTTGATTGCGTATTTCCAGTACATAAATCACCTCGATTGGCAGACAATTCCTTCTGACTTCCACTGACAAAAGTATTACCGGGACCTCCACCATTTCCAAATAAGCATCAGGAACGATCTCGTATTTCAGTTGCCTATGAACTGAATCACTCCGGGTGAATGTCTTGTGTTTTTGTGAGTGGTGTTAAGGTCTTCTCGGAGCAACTCGAAACAACATGATTAGAAGGAAAATCTAGTCTACAGATTATTTTCCTTTCAAAAGACACATAGTATTGCAAAGCACAGGAAAAGTTAGGATAGTCTTAATGATTCAAAGCAATTATATACTATTGGTTACGGGTTTCGATCTTGTCGCGATATAATCCAGAAAGAAAATCGGGAGGTATCATATGCGGTTGTCTTCATTTAATAAGGAAGCTATGAAGTACTTCAAATGGTTCAATGAACCAAGCAACTGGGAGCTGGATGGTGAGAAACTTGTGATTGATGCGGATTCACAAACGGATTTCTGGCAGAGGACGAGTTATGGGTTTAGAAACGATAACGGGCACTTCTTACATCTTTCTTTGATGGGAGATTTCTCGCTGATAGTTGGAGTGAAGTTTCTGCCGGTCAATCAATATGATCAAGCTGGTGTGATGGTAAGAATCTCTCCTTCTTGTTGGCTCAAGAGCTCGGTTGAATTTGAAGGCTCAGACCCATCAAAACTCGGTGCGGTCGTTACGAACTCGGGTTACTCGGATTGGTCAAGTCAGAATGTGCCAGCCGATACGAAGGAGTTTAGGGTTCGTGTTGACAGAAAGGGGCCTGACTATTCGGTTTGCTTCTGGCAAGACGGCTGGATTCAGCTACGTCTGGCGAGACTATTGGAGGATGATGGCAAGATCCCGGTCATGGTTGGACCATATTGCTGTAGCCCGAGAGGTAGCGGATACAGAGTAGTTTTCTATGAAATCGACTTGCGTTCTGAATGAACATCGAAATCTCCTCTTTTAGCGCTGCTAGTTTTGCATCTTGCGGGTTTTAGTTTGAGCCGACATCGTGGTCTTCATCACCAGGCTTAAGCAGGTGTTCCGTCTTTTCGGCGATTTGTGCCCTGATTGTAAATGTTTCTGCAGACGAGGCTTCCGGATTTTTCCCTCCGTAGGCAAACTCAATCAGGACTTCCCCCGGGCCGGTGGGCTTCAAATGAAATATCGTATATCGGACGTCCATATACTCTTCTGCATAGGGACCGCTGATTACCTCAAATCCGGGACAAGAAGAGATCTGCCAATCGGAATTCTCATCGCTGCTTTTTTTTAGCTTAACAAACACGCTTTGCTGTATACCAATCTCAATTGTTCTGCCATTGTCCGAATCCTGAATAATAATACACTCTCTAACGGGCTCTGCGACTACTATAGTGGCCTCGAATGTTCTTTCTGGAGGAAGATCCTCCCAGGAACTCCCGTAGTCAAAGCGAACAGACGCCGTACCGTAGTTCATTCCTTCAAAATAGTATACTTGCTCGATTACTTTCGCTGCATACAATGGATTTTCAGATACCCTGGTTTCGCTTTCTTCCGGCTGTCTAAGGATTCCGGGATTTGTTGATGCTATTCGCCATTTCAGGTCAGAATCAACTGGTGATTCTAGTAAGACCTCGATCGGTTCGTTCAGTCCAACAATGAAGGTTTTTCCAGAATCCGGAGTTGTAATGGTTAGGGGCTCAACAGAATACTCTTCAACATCTAGCGACATTGAACAAGTTCTCATTGGAGTCTCGTCCCAAATGGAGCCGAATGAAAACGTGATTCGGGTTGATCCGGACCCAACCACTCTGAAGCTAAACACATCGTAGCCGTTGCCTTGTTCTATTGGTTCTTCGTAGAAGGGATCTGAAATGAGCCTCACCATGTCTTCATCGAAGCTACTAATCTTCCACGAATAGCCAGCTCCAGGACTTGAAGGAAGCATGACGGTAAAATCCTCACTTATGTGCATGTTCACGTTTCTCTCCAGGTCTTCCTGACCGAATACTCTGTCTCCAGGATTTCCTTGAAGAATCTCACGGCTTGTTTTCGGGAGTATTCCTATGCTCGAGTTCTCTTCAACCCGTTTGAAGAAGCCGTCGACGATCAACTCAAAAGCAGCCTTTTCTTCAATCATTGGAAAGTGACCGCTGTTCATGAATGTCACAAATTCGCTGTTCGGAGCTCCAGACTGGTAGGCTGAGGTATGCGCGATCCCCGGAAAGCTCTTGATCCCAACGCAGACCAAAATAGGCACTCGAAGGTCGGGTAAACCTGAAGACAAGTCCAGTCCACGAAGTCTGCCTTCAATCGAGGCTGGATCCTCACCCCAGAAGAGGCTGTAGGTCGCCCTGTTAATCAGATCGTCCGTAATACCTTTGACTCTGTCTTCAGCAGAAATACCGCCAAGCAAAAAGTTGTATTTGTCGAACCCATTCGTTGGCTCCGTTTCTCTTAGTTCGGATATTGCCAGATCAATCGCGGTATAGTTAAGTCTTGGATTGACCACTATAAGACTGAGGAGTCCGGGAGGATTTGTCAGAGCTAACCCTACGGCTACTGCACTTCCAAAGCCATGACCAACTAAATGGAAAGAGTTTAGGTCTAGGGAGTATATTAGTGCGGCTAGTTCAGATATATAGTACTGGAAGTCGATGTCTATAGAGGACGAATTCTCCGATTTCCCGCTTCCAAGGTGATCGTACCTTAGGACTCTTCTTTCCTGGAAGATACCTGTCATGTAAGAGCTGTCAAGACCGGGCCCATCACTTATTACTACTACTAGTTCCCCTTCGGTCCCCTCTATCTCGTAATAGATAAGGTTCCCATTGAAGACTATCTGTCCAGAAAACGATGAACAGACTGCTGACAGAACCAATAGAAAGACTGCAAGAATACTTCGCAAATCATTCACACTCCAGAAGATACACTAAGAGTCTTAACTCAACTATTATCCTATCGATTCGTGTCCAGTTCAAGTTGAACGCGAAAACCGAAAAGTCAAAACGCTAGTACGAATCCTCAGTCAGAGTTACGAAAAGGAATCTCTAGTGCATATGAAGCCAAACACACATCGGTGAATTTCCTCTGTTATTCCACGCATAATAGGGAATAAGAGAGAATTTTACATTTTCGCTCTTGCTTTTCACAGAACCGAGCGAGTTGTAAAGCTTCTTGTCCCAGTTGTTAATATCATAAGCGATTCCCTTTCCACTTAATGTGACTGGATTTCCCGTGAGCGTATCGTTTCGTGAGAGTTCTAAGTTTTTTCTCGAAGGGATAGACAACGTACGCACATCAAAAGAAGGATTGTCTACGCCTTCAGCACAGTAAACCAGCGGGCCGATTTGGACAGCAACTTTATCGGTATTCTCTCTTAGAAGTGGATTAGAGGTCATCAACCTGATTCTCATCGGAAATGTGAGCGAAATCTCTGTCTTGCCTTTCCAGTTGCCTTCAAGTCTCACAAAACCTCTTTCAGGTCTTATTTTCTGTTTCACGCCGTCTACTTGAAGATCAAACTCCCCTTCGGTCCATTCAGGAATTCTTAGGAGAATCGAGATGTCTGTATCTAGATCGGTGGAGATAATAAGATCGATTTCTTCGGAATGAGGATAGGCTGTCTTCTGGATGATCGTCACCTCACCGTCCCTAAAGGGAATTGCAGACTTGCTCTCCTCGTAGAAATTGACTCTTATTTCGTTCAAAGTAGTACCGTAAATGTAGCCCCCGAAGGATGTGAGCAATCTTGCGATATTGGGGGGGCAACACGCGCATTCAAACCATTCCTCTCGGCTGTGCTTTCCGGCATCCTCCAGAGGATTCACGTAGAAATATCGTTTACTGTCGAGAGAGATTCCAGAAAGGACACCGTTGTAGAAAGTCCGCTCCATTACATCGAGATACTTTGCGTCGCCGGAAATCATATACATACGCCAATTCCAGAATACATTTCCAATTGCGGCACACGTTTCCGCGTATGCTCTTCTGCTTGGCAGTTCGTACGCCTCGCCAAACGATTCTCCTTCATATCTTGAGCCAACTCCGCCCGTGATATATATCTTTCGCGCGATCAGATCGACCCAGAGTCTTTCGAGAACTGCGAGGAGCGTTTCATCGCCTGTCTCTAGAAATACGTCGGCCGCTCCAGCGAGTAAGTAAAGCATTCTGACTGCGTGTCCAGTAAGTTCTTTGAGATCTCTAAAGGGAGCATGGTCAATATGATACTCGTCACCACCTACATAGCCCTTTCCGCGATTATCTATGAGTCTTTCCACGAACTCCAGATAAGCACGGTCGGCGGTTTCGCGATGAAGCTCAACCAATGCCATTTCTAGATTGGGATGCCCGGTAGTAACTTCACTGTCGTCGTCATGAAAAGTCTCCAGAATTTCGTCGGCCACTCGCTTGCCGATTACGAAAAGCTTCTCATCACCTGAAGCTCTCTTATATGCTATCCCTGCTTGAATAAGATGACCCGCGCAGTAGAGTTCATGCATGTTCTTAAGGTCTTTCCAGCGTTCCGAAGTCCGATCACCTATGAAGTAAGTGTCTATGTATCCGTTGCCGTTCTGAGCCTGAGCTTCCTCAATAAGTGTTATCAGTGACTCGATTCTCTCCCTGATTTCGGGATCTTCATTATACGGTAGCGAATAAGAAGCCGCCTCTATCCATTTGTATACATCGGAATCGTTGAAAAACCACCCGGTAGAGACTCCTTCCGATTTCCGTCCAGCCTTTCTGAAGTTTTCTATTCTTCCCGTCGATTCCAGATACTCATATTGAAGAGAGAGACTCGTCGACTTCATAAGTTCCTGATATCTGCTTACGAATCCCTCAAGTTTGACTCTTTCAAGCGCTATAGGTCTAACTTGCGCTCTTGGTGACCGCGAAGTGTCGTTGACAAAAGTCACGCTTTTCACCTCCAAAGAAGATGCTCTCTCCTCAAGAGTAGCAGAAAAGGTGAGAACTTTTGTATCCTGAGATAAGGAGGGGAAGACCATGTTTGAGAAGATAGATTATTGGGTTTCGGCAGCTAGTTACTCTGACAGAAATGGGACCTGGCTAATTGAGGCGGCACTTATCCATCCAAATGTAGGGGAGACCCACGAATATGGTGAGGAGTGGACACGCGAAGAGATCATTGATAAGTGCGACGTATTCGTGTTTTGTCTGATTTGTAAAGATGAAAAAGGGAATTGGAAGATGGGTTCTCAGTTGAGAAAAGTTGAGACCGAAAAAGGAGTATTTATCAGGACTGATGAGATGAAGAAGACAGGGGATTATCTTGGAGATATCCCGTTCTATGACTGTCTCAAGTAGTTGCAAGACTCGAAGTAAATGTTGGTTTAAGTTTAATCAAAGCCCACTTGGCTTTTCGTCCAAAGAAGAAACCGAGACTTCGGGAGCTGGAATTTGTTTGTTGGAAGCCGTAATGCATAATAATTAAATCTACTCAAGAGAGAGCTTCTTTTAAGGACTGTCGCTGTGATATTATTAGAATTACTATCAGTTCAAATGAACTAGAATTCTTTGTATTATTTTGCGGATAAAAAATGGTTTGGGGGTTTCAGATGAGAGCTAAGATTCTCTTAACGCTTACCATTATACTTATGTTTTCCCTAGCAACTGCCTTTGGAGTTGGTTTTATCAAATACCTGGTCAGGCCAGGCGATCGCCTCTTCAATATAATCAGGGATTATAACCTGAGAATAAGCACTGTCCTCGATTTGAACTGCATTAGCGATCCCCGTCAGCTGGAACCGGGTGAGTTCATTTACCTTCCTACTGGAGATGGCTTCTTCTATGAGGTTCAGTACGGTGATTCCATCGATTACATTGCTCGGCTGTTTTTTGCGCTTGCAGAGCATATAATGGTCGCAAACAATCTTAGCTGCAATTCCTATATATATCCCGGCCAAAGTCTGTTCATTCCGCTTGATTCGATAAACGTGTGCGGCAATGCAAATCCCGGTACACAGTTCACCTGGCCGGTCTATGGGAAGATTTCTTCGGAGTTCGGCTGGCGCAAAGATCCATTCACCGGCGCCTCAACCTTTCATTCCGGTATGGACATAGCAGTCCAGAAGGACGCTCCCGTCTTTGCTGCGAAGGATGGAACGGTTATAGAAGCCCAGGAAAATGGAGGATACGGACTGAATATAATAATCCAACACTATGACGGCACCAAGACAAGGTATGCTCATCTTAACAGAATAAGCGTCTATGTAGGGCAGAGAGTTCTCAGGGGGGAGCTAATCGGCAGAGTTGGAGAGACAGGACGAGCAACCGGGCCTCATCTCCACTTTGAGATCGTAGACTCTAACGATCAGTGTAGAGATCCAAGAAGCTATCTAACAGGAGCGAATTACATGTATGTGAGAAGAGAAATCGAAACTCTTGGTGTCGGAGGTAGGTAAAATCCCTAGTACAATATTTGTTGAATCTGACTCATTTGATCCCTGGCTGAATCTCGCAGTCGAAGAGTATCTTCTAAATTCATTTGCCAAAGAAAACATCGTTCTTTACCTATGGCAAAACGAGAACACGGTAGTGATTGGTCGAAACCAGAACGCTTGGCAGGAATGCAGGCTGGACAACCTTCACAGAGATGGAGGTAAGTTAGCAAGAAGACTATCCGGAGGCGGTGCGGTTTTTCATGATCTTGGAAACCTCAACTTTACCTTCCTCTTGCCAAAAAGAGAGTACGATCTTCACAGGCAACTATCGGTAATTGTGGACGGGGTAAAATCGGTAGGTATAGATGCTCATTTCAGTGGTCGAAATGACATTCTCGCGGAGGGAAGGAAGTTCTCTGGAAATGCTTTCTACCATGGACAGTATGCCTCTTATCACCATGGAACTATCCTCGTTGATGTAGATACGAGAAGACTTTCTGAATATCTGAATGTCTCCAGAGCAAAGATAGAATCGAAGGGAGTTAAGTCTGTCGTTTCTAGAGTAGTGAATCTAAGAGAGCTGAAACCTGACCTTACCATAGAAAGAATGAAAGAGGCAATGTATATGGGGTTCGCTGAAGAATACGGCAGAATATACGAAGTCTTGGATTTTGACGAACTAAGGAAGTCACTCGATGTGAAGTCGCTTTACGAGAAGTATTCTTCTAAGGAATGGCTATTGGGAAAGAGTCCGGAATTCAATTTCAAAATTGACAATAGGTTTTCCTGGGGAGGTATCGAGCTGCTTTTTACATCGAAGAAGGGAATTATATCCGACGTGATAGTTTATTCAGACTCGATGGATGTGGATTTCATTGAACAACTGAAACGAGAGCTAATCAGAGTTGAGTTTTCCAGAGTTGCCATAGTGAAAGCGATTGAAATGCTTCCAGACTGTTCAGAAAGAAACGATATCATTGCGTGGCTTCAGACAACCGATCTGAACTAGTTCATCTTCAGCAGTTGCACTCGCTTTGTGTAATCCCTGAAGTTTAACGGTGAAATGCCGAAGGGCGATATTCTTCTTGGAAGCAACACGAAATGATCTATAAAACCTTTGGTCAAATGAGACCTTCTTCAGGAGACCAACTCTTATCTTCAGACGGAAACCGCACCTTGTGTCTTTCCTAAATGACTGTTACCATCACATTACAGAGATTATCTTTGATTTGTCAAATCGAAAAGATACATCTGTGTAAGCAGCGAAAAGATGTTCTATAATGTTAATGAGCAGGCAGATTTCTTGCTTGCTATTCTATGTGTTTGCTGCAGAATACAATTTTATGTTTTCCAGTAGATATGAGATCAATTTCAGGATTACAGGAGGTTTAGGATGGCACGAGTAATGAAAACCATGGACGGTAATACCGCTGCTGCCCATGTTGCTTATGCTTTTACGGAAGTTGCGGCTATTTACCCCATTACGCCTTCGTCATCTATGGCGGAGCTTGCAGATGCTTGGGCAGCAAATGGAATGAAGAATATCTTTGGGCAGCCGGTTGACGTTATAGAAATGCAGTCTGAAGCCGGAGCGGCCGGTGCGGTTCACGGTTCGCTTGTTGCTGGAGCTCTGACGACTACTTTTACGGCGTCACAGGGATTGTTGCTAATGGTCCCGAACATGTATAAGATTGCCGGAGAACTCTTGCCCGGTGTATTCCACGTCAGTGCTAGAGCAGTTGCCGCCCACGCGCTTTCGATTTTCGGTGATCATTCTGATGTAATGGCTACGAGACAGACAGGATTTGCTTTGCTGGCTTCAGGAAGTGTTCAGGAAGTCATGGACATTGGCTCTGTGGCACATCTTTCTGCAATCAAGTCGAGAGTTCCTTTCCTTCATTTCTTTGATGGGTTTAGAACTTCGAGCGAAGTTCAGAAGATTGAGGTTATGGATTATGAGGACCTTAAGCGACTTCTCGATTATGGAGCGCTAAAGGAGTTCAAAGACAGGGCTCTCAATCCAGATCACCCCAAGACGATGGGGACGGCCCAGAATCCCGATATTTTCTTCCAGGCAAAGGAATCATCAAATAGATTCTATGACGCTGTTCCTGATATTGTGGCCGATTACATGGAAGAGATTTCGAAGATCACAGGCAGAGATTACAAGCCTTTTGTCTACTATGGTGACCCCAATGCAGAAAACGTTATTATCGCTATGGGTTCTGTCACCGATACGATAGAGGAGACCATTGATTACCTGATGAAGAAGGGTGAAAAGGTAGGAGTCATCAAGGTTCATCTCTACAGACCCTTCTCCGCGAAACACTTCTATGATGTTTTCCCGAAATCAGTCAAGAGAATAGCCGTTCTCGACAGAACGAAAGAGCCGGGTTCTCTTGGAGAGCCACTATATGAAGATGTGAAGACTCTCTTCTGTGGTGAAAAGAGCGCTCCCGAGGTTTATGGGGGAAGATACGGACTCGGTTCCAAGGACACAACCCCTTCTCAGATAAAGGCAGTTTACGACAATCTGAAGCTCTCGACACCGAAAAACCACTTCACGATAGGTATCGTAGACGATGTTACCAACACTTCTCTGGAGATCAAAGAGAGAATAAATACCGCTCCAGAAAGCACTATTCGCTGCAAATTCTGGGGTTTGGGTTCCGATGGGACTGTCGGAGCTAACAAAGATGCAATAAAGATAATCGGCGATCATACCGATATGTATGCCCAGGGTTACTTTGCATACGATTCGAAGAAGTCTGGAGGCGTTACGATATCGCATCTTAGATTCGGCAAGAAGCCAATCAAATCCACCTACCTTATAGATGAGGCGGATTATGTTGCTTGCCACAAACAGTCCTATGTGTATCAATATGAATTGCTTGAGGGACTCAAAAAGGGCGGCATTTTCGTTCTTAACACTAGCTGGGATTTCGAGGAGCTTGACAAGCATCTTCCTGCCGGTATGAAGAAATACCTTGCCGAAAACGAGATCAAATTCTACACTATCGATGCCACTAAGATTGCAATGGAGATTGGGCTTGGCACGAGGATAAATACGATAATGCAGTCGGCATTCTTTAAACTGGCAAATGTCGTACCTATAGAAGACGCAGTTAAGTACCTAAAGGATGCGATCGTGAAGTCTTACGGTACCAAAGGTGAGAAGGTTGTACAGATGAACTACAAGGCAGTAGATAGCGGTATTGAGGCATTGAAGAAGATAGAGATTCCAGAATCCTGGAAGAGTGCGAAAGAAGAAGTTAAAGAAGAAGAATCTGGAAGACCTGAGTTCGTGAGAAACATCGCAGATGTCATGAACAGGCAACAGGGAGACAAATTGCCCGTATCTGCCTTTGTTGGTAGAGAAAACGGAGAGTTCCCAAATGGGACGTCCGCATATGAGAAGCGAGGCATTGCGGTCATGATTCCGGAATGGCAGATCGACAACTGTATTCAGTGTAATCAATGCTCCTATGTCTGCCCACATGCAGCGATCAGGCCGTTCTTGATAAACGAAGAAGAGGAAAATAGGGCTCCTGCAACCTTCGAAGCTAAGAAAGCAATGGGTGGAAAGACTTTCGAGGGGCTGAAGTACAGGATTCAGGTTTCGCCGCTAGACTGCACGGGTTGCGGTAACTGTGCAGATATCTGTCCGTCTCCAAATAAGGCTCTAGTCATGAAACCTCTTGATACGCAGACAGAGAAAGAAGTACCAAACTGGGAATTTGCTACAGCAGTTTCTGAGAAGAAGGATGTCATGAATGTTGAGACACTCAAAGGGAGCCAGTTCTCCAAGCCTCTCCTCGAGTTCTCAGGGGCTTGTGCAGGCTGTGGTGAAACACCTTATGCCAAGCTTGTTACACAGCTATTTGGAGATAGAATGCTTATAGCCAACGCGACCGGTTGTTCCTCAATCTGGGGAGCCTCGGCTCCTGCAACTCCTTACTGCAAGAATAGCGACGGCAAAGGGCCGGCGTGGGCGAATTCTCTGTTCGAAGACAATGCCGAATATGGATTTGGGATGGCGATGGCGGTCAAGCACGGCAGAAGTAAGCTTGCCGGTATAATGGAAGAGCTTCTGAAGCAGGATATTCCCGAGGACATGAAGACGCCTTTCAAGGCTTGGCTTGAAGGAATGGACGATGCAAAAGCCTCAAAGGCAGCTACTCTTGGCATTCTCAATGTGATATCAAAGGGATCAAGAAACGAGAGAGTCAACGCTCTTTTGAAGCAAATTGAGGAAAGAAAGGATCTATTAATTAAGAAATCCGTGTGGGTATTCGGTGGAGACGGCTGGGGCTACGATATCGGTTACGGCGGTCTTGATCATGTACTTGCTTCAGGGGAAGATGTCAATGTTCTTCTATTTGATACCGAAGTATACTCAAACACCGGTGGTCAATCTTCCAAGTCTACGCCTAGAGCTGCTGTAGCGAAGTTTGCAGCTTCTGGAAAGAGAACGAAGAAGAAGGATCTAGGCAGGATGGCAATGACGTATGGATATGTTTATGTGGCCCAGGTCGCAATGGGAGCAGACAAGAATCAGGTGATCAAAGCGATCACTGAGGCTGAGAAATATCCTGGACCGTCTCTAATCATTGCATATTCACCATGTATAAACCACGGAATAAAGATCGGAATGGGAAAAACTCAAGAGCAGGAAAAGAGAGCTGTTGCTTCAGGTTACTGGCATCTTTACAGATACAATCCTCTTCTGAAGGAACAGGGTAAGAATCCCTTCATTCTAGACTCGAAGGAACCAAAAGAGTCGTTTGTCGACTTCTTGATGGGTGAAGTGAGATACAGCGCTCTTAAATCAACGTTCCCCGATATTGCCGATGAATTGTTCGAGAAGGCTGAGAAAGACGCTAAAGAAAGGTATGAAACATACAGGAGACTTGCCTCTGATTGATTCAATGTGAATTCTGCGGGTGGTTCACCGCCGCCCGCTTTTTGTCAGAATCGGATGGTTTTCTGTTTTTGCGATTCTCCAAAGGAGGTTTTAGATGAACGCTATCGATTATGCCCTTAAGTTGGAAAAGGACGGCAAGGCTTATTACGCAAAACAGGCAGAATGCGCTAAAGACGAGCAGTTGAAGAAGCTATTCGAGATGCTTGCGGAAGATGAGCAGAGGCACTATGAGATAATAAGGGGTTTTGAGGACAGAAACTACAGGTATAAGGGAACATACACTTTCAAGACTACCAGGAATATGTTCTCGGAGATGCTTAAGGATGAGAAGTGTTTCGAAATCGATGCAACGAATCTTGATGCATACGAGCATGCGGTAGAGATGGAAAAGGAAAGCATCAAACTCTATCTTGATCAGGCAAGACTAACAAACGAGTTATCTGAGAAGGAGATACTTCTTAAACTGGCAGCCGAGGAAAACAAGCATCAGATAATTCTTGAGAATCTAATGGACTTTATCAGAAAGGGCCTTGACTGGACCGAATCGCCAGAGTTCAGCCATCTTGAAGAATGGGATCAGTTCACTGATCTAGACAAGTATTGATCCGGATTGTCGCTACAAGGAAAGACCGGGACTCTGTCCCGGTCTTTGTAACTCAGGGGTAATCCATGTCGCCTTCGTTTGCCTTACATTTTAAAGGGGTTGTGCCTGTGGTTTCTCTGGTCTCTGGTAATGAGACTTCACCCTTGAGAAAAAGGTTCAGTCGGAGAGAAGTTTTTCTGCAATTTCAAGATCCTCAGGAGTGTTAACCCCCAAGAATTCCTCTTGATTCTCGGTTACAAAGCCGCATACAGACTTATGTTCAATCAACGATAGAGACACAATATCGGAAATGTAAATTTCTCCGGTATCCTTATTTGGTATCAGATTGTCGATATATTCTTCGACCACATCTTTTCTCAGAATTATTGGTCCAATGTAGAACTCCCAGGGAGGCGGGAAGTCAGGAATCTTTTTTTCCTTGAAGGAGATTACCTTACCGTATTCGTCACGCTCAACAAGAGCATATGGAAATTTGGTTTCGGTTACTCCGGAAAGAAATGTTATATCACAGCAATTACTCTTATGGAGTTCAGCAAGGGCCTTAAGGGAATCTTCCGTGATCAGAATGAGATCAGAATACATCACCAGAATCTCAGAACCTTCCGGGACCAAGTGAAGTGCTCTTTTCAGCGCATCTGCAGTTCCCTTAGGCGAATCTTGATATGCAAGTATGGTATTGCTATCGAGCACATTCCGAAAATCGCTTTCGAAGTCCGGATTTATTACTACTATTGAATTGACGCTATCGCATACTGAAAAAACCTTTCTTAGGATGTGAACGATCATCGGCTTGCCTTTCACTTTGACCAGGGGCTTAGGGACTTCCGACTTCAGTCTTCTCCCCTTTCCGGCTGCGAGGATTACGGGAATCAGCACATCTATCACTCCTTCCAACCAATAATAGCATTTTGGAAGTGAAGAGAGAATTACTCTTGGAAAGTGGCCCTAAAGGAAGAATCACATTCCGACTTCGGTAACTCATGAAAACGCAGATATGATCTAGCGTTTTAGCCTGATGGAAGAGATCATACGAGAAGTCGAAACAATGTCGATTGGTGTAGAAATGTTGTTCTCTTGTGTTTACTTATCGGAGGGAAAGGTTATAATCGTAACTTAAGGGAGGGTTGAAAATTGGAATATTTGGATCTGTGTTTGAGGCTATTCTGTGCTCTTGTTGCAGGAGCGATGATAGGAGTGACAAGAGAGAGAATATACAAGCCGGCAGGACTCAGGACACACTCTCTCATCTGTGTTGGTGCTGCTTTCATTACGGTGCTTTCTACAACAGTATTTGTAACCGCAGAACACGGTGACCCTGGCCGAGTTGCGGCTCAAATTGTCTCTGGAATAGGATTTTTGGGAGCGGGAACGATCCTGAAAAAGGGTTTTTCGGTCAAGGGTCTTACAACGGCAGCAACGCTTTGGGTAACTGCAGCGGTTGGCATGGGATTCGGAA
The DNA here is from genome assembly GCF_002896535.1 of Mesotoga sp. B105.6.4. NCBI lineage: Bacteria > Thermotogati > Thermotogota > Thermotogae > Kosmotogales > Kosmotogaceae > Mesotoga > Mesotoga sp. B105.6.4. The sequence goes on from NZ_JWIM01000044.1 coordinate 39,303, forward strand.
GCGGTGAATATCTATTGTCCACCGTAGTGACCGTATTCGCAATAATGATCGTGCTTTTTCTGAAGAGGATAGAGCTTTTCACCGGCGGAAGAAATCTGCCGAGAATCCTAATAGTTGCGAGTAATACTGAGGAAATGTCCAGAAGAATCTCAGAATGGTTCAAGGACAATGGATTGACAGTAGAATCTATGGAAGTTGAAGACGATGAAGAAAACCTCACATTGCTAATTGAGATAAGCAAAAGCGATGCTATAAAAATCAAGAATCTTATGGTTGGTTTGTCGAGATTAAGGGGCATCAGAAGTGTGGAGCTTCGATAACTCTATTTTCTCGGACAAATGTGGTCTATCCAGAGTTCCTGACCTCCTATCGAAAAAGATGTGATCATTCCCTGAAGATTCAGTACTCCCTTGGGGCCGCTTACGCTTGTCAGAGTTACATTCACTCCGCCTATTACTTTTCCATCGATGTCAGAGAAGTCCTGTACGTTTTCGAGAACCCCGTTTATTTCCACATTTATGTTTCCACCGTACTCTCCATAGTAGAGAATAAGGCCGGTTGGATTGACAGGGAACTTGAAGGAGATCGTGACGTTGTTCATATTCATATCCTTTTTGATATCCTTTCCCGAGTGTCCCGCCATACCTGCATTTGTAACGGTCATTACTCCGTTTGGAGTGGGAGTTCCATTGAACCAGAAGAAGGGTTTTTTCATAACCATCCGTGTTGTCAGTTCAGAAAAGACGTCATCATTATGATATTATGCTCGAACAGTGAATTCCCCAAAGTCAACACATTTCAAAACCACGTAACATCCAGAGAACACAAGAAGTGTCGTCAATACAAGTGCTAGCGTGACAACACGTTTCTGAATCGCCCCCCGTAGAATTTGGCAGAAACTGAAGTGAGAATTAGAGAAAGAATGATTGAGACCAGATAATTATACGTCTCTCTCCCAGATCAAAGAAAGCCAAGACCTGTGTTGGTTCTAATCACTTTGAATGGTCGAGGGACCCGTCAAGAAAGATACCTCAATTTGCGTGCAAGTCTTGAGAAAAGATAAAGAGAATTGTTAGAGTTTTGGGTTCTCCTTTCAGAAAGCATCTAGCTGCCGCTGATGTTAATATGAAGAGGTTCAAGACGGTCTCTACTAAAGAGAAGGAAGATCAAGAGAAAGCAATGTGGAGACTCTTGGAGTCGGAATTGGAAATAAGAGACTCGTCAATAGGTTCTGCGTTGAGTAATTGAATGCGAACGGGACAAACAGACAAAGCTATGAAGATTGGAAGACGTTACTAAAGAACAGCAAAATGATTTGGTCCTCATTCTGGTATCGGAGAATCGTCGTTCGCTGGTACCGGTGCTATTAGGGGAGGTTTTTTGGCGAAATCCTGGTTCCTGCATGAGCGTGGGGGAATCCTTAGAAACGCCTTCGATTCAGAGATTCTGAAGATCATCTTTCTGGAAAAGCTGTGATAGGCTGGAGTTTGACTTGTACTTCATTCACTTCCGACAAGAGTTTCCTCTTCCGAGCGAACAGTTAAAGAAGTTAGCTTCATTTCCTCTTCAGGTGCGGAGTTCACTGCAATAGCAAAGATGTTTCTTGATTCTACGGGTGACGCCTCACTAGGCCAAATGGCAGGAGCTACGCTCTTCTCCGGTGATACTGATGGGGCAAATCAGGCCTCAACACTTATGTTTACTATGAGTAACATCAACTTCGAGAGAATTAGGGAGGACGTCAGTCGTAGAAGAAGCAACTTCTTCAAATGGGTGACACCAGATTCGAAGCCTCTTTCAGTTGCGGGCTACTTTGAAGAGATCGAAAAGGCTAGAAAGAGTGGACTTAACAATCTTCACGACTACTTTTTCTTCATTGAACTTCCCGGGGAAGACAGAGTATCCGTCAACACAACTCACTCGTTCGGTAAAGGTCCTGTCAATCCTTTCGAATTGAGCAAATCGGTCTTCGAATGTTCTGAGCAGATCGACCAACTTGTAGCCTTTTCTAGGAAGTACGTTCGGGGATTTGAAAAGTCAAGAATTGAGAAGATTGCAGGCGATATTGGAATTCGAGAGAGCAGAAGAGTGAGGGGACTTTATATCTTCACTGGAGAAGACTTTAGATTGCATAGGAAGTTCTATGACAGTGTCGCCAAAGCAACATATGGAATAGATGTCCATTCCCCTGAAACTCAGAAGATTACTCCGGAAGTCAAAGGCAGAGTACCTTCATATTCTGACTATTATGAGATACCTTTAGGAACACTCATCAGCAGCGACTTAGACAATCTAAATATGGCAGGCAGATGTTTCTCAAGTGATTTTGAAGGGCAAAGCGCCGGTAGAATAATGCTGACGTCAGCAGGCATGGGACAGGTTATTGGTGTAGCCTCTGCGATTTCTTTGGAAAGCGGCATACCCATAAGAGAAATCTCGAGAGACGAAATTATCGGAGAACTTGACAGGATAACCGAGAAAAACCCGCTATACTCTCTGGCGGCCCTTCTGAAGATAAGCAAATGAGGTCAGTTACGCCTGTTTTGGTTCAGGAAGGCTCATTTTAAGCGATTGGCAGATTTGGTACTGGAATAGATAGTGGCAAGAATTGGGTCATTGTTGCGCCGGATACGGGTATGCAGTCAGTTTTTGAAGGGAATCGACTGCGCTGGATTTTCGAAGATGGGACGGCGGTATTGATAGAAAGAGCTTCTCCCCGTGAACTTAAAACCCTGGCCAAAGGAGGAGTGAGTAGAGATTCGTGCGCCCGTAATCTACTTTGTAGCGGCGCTTATGAGATTCTGACTGAGCTGGAACAATTCTGGAAGTTGCGTACGGCCAACAATATATGAACAATGAAACGGTGTTTCATAGGTGGTTTTTACTTAGAGGTGTCGAAATGAAAAGAGCATTGGTTCTGGGAGGTGGAGGAGCAAAAGGTGCAGCTCCGTTGGGGTTATTCGTGCGCTTGAAGAGAAGTGTTTCATTCCCGACCTCATAGTTGGAGTAAGGATTGATGCTCTAGTCGAGGCGGGATATGCAATACTGGCTGATTCAAATAGCCTCTGGAAAATCACGTTGAGGACCTGCAGAAAGGCGGCCAGATGGTTCTCATTAACGAAATCAGTGGCAAGAACGCACTTGCCGATCTTAAGTGCGATCGTGTGTTCATATGTGAACACTTTTAGAGAAGTTCTTCCCTCCAGGAGATACGTCAGACTTCTTAGGAAGCGCTTGGGGGTACAGGTTCACCGATACAAAGATCCCCTTTATTTGTACATCTACAATCATGGATTCCGCTGAACTTTGCATCCACAATCATGGAAGTATATATGAAGCTCTTAGAGCATCAATGGCTATTCTCGGTTTGTTCAAGCCCAAAAGGAAGGGAGGCAAAACAACTGCCGATGGTGGTATTCTAAACAATCTTCTGGTGAGTGTGGCAAAAGAGGCGAATAGTACTTTCGTATTTGCCGTAGATCTTTCTTCATCGAATAGGGTCACTTCGTTCAATACTTCGAATTCAATATTGGGAGTGATGGATGAATACAGAGCCGATTTGATTTTGCAGAGAGAAATAGCTGCTGCAGATGTTTTGATCTCTCCCGTTATGACCAGGAGTATAGATTTGATGGATTTCTCATCCTGTATTGATATCATGAATGAATCGTATGAAGAAACGCTCGGATGTGACTTGAACGGAGTGACGCTTTGAAGATACATGTCGGGGGATACGGTTTTCAAGGTCTTGCTGCTTTGGAGCACATAAGTGATCTCGCCGGCAAGGGTAACATAATACTGAATGGACTGACAGGATATTATAAGGTGACTGCAGAAGCGCTGGGAGAGGGGGAGGCGATTAGCCGGTTAAATGAGTTTGTGAAGAGTCTCTTCGGCACTCTGAAAGTAATGGATGGTTCGACAATCTCTTCACCGGTAGGGCTGCGGGATAAGTTACAGAAGATTCGTCACTGCCGAATCTGGTCCAGACAGAATTACGTCTTCGAAAGCGATGTTAGGGATTTCTTTCTGAAAGGGGTATCAGGAAGTACAGATGCCAGTTCTGAGGTTTTTGATCTCGAAGAACGCTCGCTCAAGCTTGTTTCAGGGGCGGCAGGGGAAGTCGCGGCTTCGTGCATCTCTATCCTCGGTCGCTTTCCGACTTTTATGGGTAGATACGTCGCCACTACATTTTTTAGTCAGATTCCCGTATCATTTCTATCGGACGGAGATATAGTCCTTCTTAACCTCAGAGATCCATCCTTCGGCAAGCTTAATACAGCTTCGAACTAACTGTTTCAGGCTATGGAAATTCGCTCGACAAATTACGCAAGGGAGAGGCTTTCGCTTTTTGAATGCCGTTTAGTAAGAGTTATGAAGAGGATTTGTTCAGACAACGTGTTTGATTTTCTGGAGAGACTGAGAAATTGTTCTGGCTTAACAAATGTTAGTATTGAAATGTTATCAACTGTTGTAATTAAAAGGTGAACGGGGGGTAGCTAAGTGTTCAAGACAATGATGATAATCGGCACTCTTCTGGCCATGGGATTCTCCCTCGTCAGTGGCACGAAAAAGGGAGTAGATGAGGTTATGACGATAGAGCATGACGGCAGAACGAGACAAACCATAATTCATCTACCTCCGGAAATCAAAGATGAGAAGTTGCCGGTAGTTCTTGTCTTTCATGGCCTCTTTGGCAATGGCAATTACACAAAGAAAACTTACGGAATAACGGAAGTTGCTGATAAAGAGGGTTTCATTTCAGTCTATCCTGAGGGAACAGGCCCTTTGAACAGCGTTTTCTTGAGCTGGAACTCAGGTTTCTGTTGTGGATATGCTATGGAGAACAATGTTGATGATGTTTCATACATTTACGAGCTTATTGTCGAAATAATTAACAGTTATCCCGTTGACGAGGCTAGAATCTATCTTGTCGGTCTTTCCAATGGAGGAATGATTGTCTATAGGCTTATGTCACGCTATCCAGAGCTGTTTGCGGCATGTGCAATTGTCTCTTCTTCTCCGGCGGGCGGAACCGATGAAAACGCAGTGGTTATGATAGACCCTCCGGATGTAGGAGTTCCGCTCATTGTATTTCATGGGATGAAAGATCCTATAATACCCTTTGAGGGAGGTTTTTCGAGCAGCTCCGAAGCCAACGGAATGTATTTTCCACCGGCAGAAGAATCTGTGGAATTCTGGGCAACCAAGATGGGAGCAAGTACCGTACAGGAGACACAGCATGAAAATGGACTGGTCATACTGAAAGAATACACCGGGAAAGACGAGAGGAGTCTTGTACATTTCTATATGATAACTGACGGTGATCACACCTGGCCGGGGAGAGAAAAAGGACTAGATGCTCTCAACAGCTCGTCTGAGGCCACAATAAAAGCCAGCGAAATGATCTGGGAGTTTTTCAGAGACAAATCCTTAAGGTAATATCTTGTTCACCTTAAATAGGTACCATCTCACAAGGCCCGCACCAGGTTCTTTGAATCTGCTCCATTCAAATCCCTTCTCGAGAAGAAAAGAGTGAATACGATCGTCTGAATCTCTATTACTCGGAAACAGAACGATTTCGCCCTCCGGTTTTGTTACCCTATACATTTCACTGAATTCCTTCTCCATGAAGTCACCAAAGACATGACCGGAAATAACAACATCTGCGAAATCTCTCTCAAAGGGAATATCCTCTGTTAAGCCATCCACAACATAGAAGTCACTTAATCCTTTCGCTCTTGCCCTTGTCTTCAGGTACTCCCTCAGAGTTCTCATTGGCTCAACGGCATAAACGACTGATGCGCCCTCGCTCGCCGCAAAGAATGACAGTCTGCCGCTACCCGCACCCAAATCGACGACTCTCTTGCCTCTAAAGCTAACTAAGTCAGTCAATAATCTGTTATCCCACTTCGTGAATTCGAGAGAGTCGTACACCGACGGATCAATGGCGTACACTATCCAGTCATTCACATTCTTCAGCAACTCCAATTCTGCTTTTCTGATCTCTTCTCGAGAAAGGACTTCCGAGACGTTTTCTACCATTCTTTTGAATGTCTCAGCTCTCTCAGGCAGAATCATCTTGAAATACCATAAAATTTCTGGATTGGCCTTCAGAACCACTGCAAGCGATCTTTGATCTGAATGGTTTCTTTCAAGATGAGAGATATTGTGCTTTTCCAACAACAGAGGAGTCTTGATGTCAATGTCTGTCACATCTATCCAGTCAAGAGACAAGAAAACCACTCCAATGGATGAATTCTATTACGCATTCTATCATGATAAAATCGGGATTATCTTTAGTCTTTTCGGCGGGAGTTATTATGAATCTAAACCAAAACATATTTGAGAGAAGGCTCGGTATTTTTTTCATGGTTTTGTGGATTCTAATTCTTATCTTCTACTTAACTTGGGATGGGTGGCTTTACGAGTGGCGAGATTGCGGTTACAGTGGACCAAACCAGCATTTCGATCTCGATCTTCTTGATATGAAATACGAGCACACTTCTGACGGCGGGATTACTTATTTTTCGACGAACAACTTACATAATCTGATCTATCTATGTTATCTAGTATTCTTGATTGGTTGGTTGGCTCTGTTGTTTGGGTGGGAGTGGGCAAAACAGGGGGCAATGGCGACAATGGGAATCTCTCTTGTTGCGGCACTCTCAACTCTCGATCTTTCTGACCACGCATACATGCTCCAGATAGTTTATGACGTTGTGCATCTTTCGGGAATAGTTATAGGCGCCTATCTCTTTTCGAAATACTATCTGAAGACCTCAAAGAGTTTGCCGATTGTGTTTGGCACGTGGGCGGTCTATCTTATCAGCCATTTGATGTTCACACCATGGCCTTTCTGGGAGAATGTTGGTCAGGCGTATTTCAGTGTTAACCAGATAAACGATTTACCGTTCTTCTTATTTGGAGTCGAGTACACTCTTGTTTTGGCTATAATTCTCTCAGTCAGTTTCATGGTTGAAAAAATGAATTCCAGAACCTCGAATAGAGTTTTGAGAGTACTAATCCCTATTGGGCTGTATTTCGTCTTATGCCTGGTAATGTATTCTTTGGGACTGATAATTGTTCAGGATATGAATATGGGAACCTGTATTAAAGGATGATTATGTAATCTGTAATCTTCATCTGCCCCAGTTCGCTTGTTTTTCGTCGTACCTGTACCGTGACAAGTTTTCCTTTCGGGTCATAATATCTTATGGCATCTCTTATGCCCTTCAACTCGTCTGGTTTCAACATGATGTATTCGTAACCTTCCCAGATCCTCCAGCTCTTCATCAAAACCCTCCAGAAAGAGATTTTCGGTTTCCATGGTAGCACGCATGAGATGAGTCTGCAGAATTTCCATAAACATAACAATGCGGGTAATTAACTGGATCGAAAGCTAATGAAAGCAGAGAATTAAACAAGAATGCATTTGCCGATTGGCTTATCACACATCAATTAACTATGAAGTGATAATCGAACGTAGTTGCGCTACATTGGAGATCATCTTGACAGATCATGGTTTGTCAGAGATTGAAGAGATGGTAGAATAAGTTTGTAAACGATAAGGATTACGTACTTATTTTATTGTTTGTTTCTATATTCTTCGGCAGCCTTCAAGAGTATCGTTTTGGGTCTATTATTTGCCAGAATGGGTAGTCGGTGTGGAAATTGGACACACAAACTGAGTGTGTATATCCTTAGTCTGTATATTAGTTCAATAGTTTTAAAAGGAGGGTGTTTTTTGTGAGAAAGATTATCCTGGGATTTCTAGTAATGCTGATTTTAGTTTTGCCGTGCTCTGCCCTTTTCTCAGTGGAGACTGAGATGCCGGTCGTTCAGCCACCTATGGTTGTAACCACTATGGGGCAGAGTCCGGGTGCTTTGATGTTCAGACTGGTGTGTACAAGAAGCCAGATCGCCTGTGTTCAGGAGGATCTCTTGACTGCCGAACAGCTTTCCGAGATGGCGGCAGGAGAAAATGCTCCAAAGACATTGGTTATAACCACAGGAACGAGCCTCAAAGGAATGGGAGCCGCCGGTATTGATATGAATTTCGAGGTTAAAAGGGTTGAAGCTCTTATTTCTAAGGCTAAAGAACTCGGAATGACAATTATTGGTGCACACATTGAGGGGATGGCGCGCCGTGTAGATTCTACTGACGAAAGGTCGATAAATACAGTCATTCCAAAATCCGATTTGATTCTTGTCATCGCTGACAGCGATTCAGATGGTTTCTTCACGAACTACTCTGAAAAGAATGGAATACCTCTGATCAAGGTGAAGGAATCGTTGGACATCGGTCCCGCTCTAAAAGAGCTGTTTGAGTCGGAGTGAAACAATGAATCATTTTGCAATCGACCTCATGGTCGGTTCTGAAGGGGGAGTGTCCTGGTGTACTTCCACGCTGGTCTAATACTTGCCATAATTGCCGTCTCTTTCGGGATTGCAAAGGCACTTAAACTTAGTGTTGAACTCTCGATGTTAGTTGCTGCAATCGCAGCGGCCATTGTACATTCTGGTGGAGCTATTCCCGTTCGTCATCTGGTTGAAGGCTCTTTCACTTATCTTGATGTCTGTTTGATCTTTATCACTGCTACTTTCTTCATGAATCTGATAAAGGAGTCCGGGGGAGTCGCCTTTCTGGTAAGGCGTATAGTTACTGCCTTCCACAAGAGCAGAGCGCTCTGCCTTTTCTTCCTGACTCTTCTCCTGTTAATTCCCGGTGCTTTGACTGGTTCTGGTGCTACCACAGTGCTCACGGTCGGTACGCTGGTTGGGACAGTTCTCACCTACATGGGAATATCTGAGAAACGAGTAGCAGCGATAATCTTCGTTTGTGCTGCAATGAGTGCCGCCGCACCTCCTGTTAACCTCTGGGCGATGATGGCAGCCGCAGGTTCTAACATGCCTTATGTAGGCTTCTTCATTCCGCTCCTTGTCCTGTCGCTTTCGGGGTCTCTGTTTGCGATGTTCTTCTTGGGAGGAAAGGGCAAGCCTGTAGAGTTAGGAGAAGCTTTGAAGGAGCTGCCTGAACCGCCTGCGAAGATGAACTGGATAAGGGTAGGAATTCCCTTCGTGGTCCTAATATTCTTGATTATGGCGGGACGGATATGGCCCCACTCAATTCCTACGCTAGGGTTGCCTTTTATGTTCGTTGTAGCATCTGTATTTGCGATTCTCCTCAGTCCCAAGAAGTTGGAGATTCTGAAAATAGCGACAAACACTATAAACACTTTGATCCCTCTTGTAGGAATCATGATAGTTGTGGGTATTTTGATACAGATAATGGCTTTGAGTGGCGCAAGAGGGTTGATCTCTCTGGCCGTAGTGACACTGCCTATGTGGGTTCTGTTTGCTGCACTCTGGCTAATATTGCCTGTTTCTGAAGGGTTGCTCCAATACGCGGTTGCACCGCTTCTCGGAGTTCCCCTTATACTTTTGTTCAACATGAAAGGTATGGACGCAATAATCGCTCTTTCTGCAATGGCAGTAATGTGGCCAGTGGGAGATATTCTTCCGCCTACTGCAGTTGTTGGAAGGGCAACGGTTATGGAGCTCAAGTTCAAGGGTCACTACTATAAGGATTTCTTGAAGACTTCGCTTGTTCCAATGGGGTTTATTCTGCTGATCACTACACTGTTCTTGATCTTCAGTAATGAACTTTCCTTCTTGGTTGGCGGGTGATGTCATGGCCGAAAGGAAGTGTTGTTAATGGCTGTTCTTTATACAATAATCAGTGTCTGTTACTACTTGATAATCGCTTTTGTAGTTTTCGTTATAGCTAGAAACCTGATCAAGACCAAGAATTTTCAGGAGGCAATCCTCTTTTCTGTCATGTTAATGCCATTCATCCTGCGAATCCTGAGAATCAAGTAGGGGGTGCTGGTATGACTGACAGAAACCTGATGATTGTCAAAATAGTTTCAACTGCATTGGTCGGGATTGCCCTTATTATTGCGGGGATCGAGTTCTACAACCACAGAAACTTCCGGGAGCCAGTTGTAATTGGACCGGGGGTAACCAATGTGAAGACTCTTGGTGACTATTTTGCGCCCTTGAAAGGCACCATAAACGACACCAATATCTACATAATCGATAGTGGTGTACCCGGTGGAACGGCACTTGTGATTGGTAGATCTCATCCAGAGGAACCAGCGACGAATCTAGCCGCAAAGATATTAGTCGAGAACGCCATGCCAAGCAAGGGAAGGCTGATCGTAGCCATAACTGCAAACCAGAGTGGATCACGAGTTACCAGACCGGGGGACGCATATCCCATGTATTACACGATCGAAACACCCTGGGGAGAGAGCAAATACCGAATGGGAGACAGATGGACAAGCCCTCTCGATTCGTGGCCGGATCCCGAGACGTACGTCCACTATCCAAGTGGTCAGCTTCTTGCCTACATGGACATTCGTAACTTCAACAGAACATGGCCAGGCAGGGAGAACGGAATGATCACAGAACAGACTAACTACGCTTTCATGAATCTGATAAGGGAAGAAGGAGTTGACGTTTTCATCGACTTACATGAGGCCGAGCTTGAGTACCCTGTCATAAGCACAATAGTTGCTCATCAGAAGGCCGCAGACATAGCGGGGCTGGCTTCCATGATTCTCACTTCTTCGGAATTCAGGATCGGGATGGAGTTCTCTCCTCCTAGCCTTCACGGACTCTCTCATAGAGAAGTGGGGGATCATTCGGACGCGATATCTCTTCTGTTCGAGACTCCCGAGCCTTTCCTGGACAGGGTTAGGGGAATCACGGATGAGGCGCTTCTGTTAACAGGTAAGGATGAATTTGTTATGACAGCCGGAAAGTACGGTCTGCTTTACGAGAAGATAGACGAGAAAGGTTGGCCAATCGATGTGAGAGTCGGCAGACACTGCTCCACGACTCTCATGGTTCTCGAGCTATGGAGCGATTTCAATCCAGGAAAGGAGGTACTTGTTGGAGGAGTTCCGAGATACGACGAGGTAGTTAGTAACGGTACCGGCTTCTATTTCCAGGATCCATCTAAAGCAAGTGCAAGTAAGATTTACTATGAATGACCGGTAAAGCATCATTATTGTTGAGTTTTTTTCCTCAAAAGGGAGGGGTTTTTAGGTGAGAAAGATACTAGTAACGATTGTTCTTGTACTGTCAGTTTTCTACGCAAGTCTGATTGCCTGCACAGATATACTGGCTGGTAAGATGGCTACAATTGATGGTTCTGTTATCTGTTCGCAGACAGTTGACGGGACATATGATTCTAGGATTCTGATACAGCCTGCAGCAGACCATGAACCGGGAAGCATGACACCTGTTTGGGAATGGATAGTTTACGCGGATAGAAGGCCACTCGAGAAACTGGGCGAAATTCCGCAGGTGGAGCATACTTACCAGTACTTCCTGACATCGTATCCTTTTGGCAACGAAAAGGGACTTCTTATGGGCGAGACAACCTTGGGAGGAGCAAGAGCAACTGCGAATAGTCCCGAAGCAATAATGACTGTTGAGCAGCTTCAGGCATTTGCACTACAACGTTGTACTACTGCAAGGGAAGCTATATTGCTTATGGGGCAACTTGCCGAAGAGTATGGTTACCGCGAATCCTGCAATCTTGGAGAATGCATCACAATAGCCGATGGCAAGGAGGCATGGGTATTTGAAGTTTACGGGGTAGGCCCTCTTTGGAAGCCAGGAGATGGTCCAGGAGCCGTATGGGCTGCCCAGCGTGTCCCCGATGAACATATTTCGGCTGTTGTCAACTACAGTATGATTGGAGAAATAGATCCTGAGACAAAAAGACCGCCGGCCGTTCCAGAGGAAGACTTCTATATCTCCGATAATTATCTCGACACAGCCATCGAACTCGGTCTTTATGATCCCGCTAGTGGTGAACCGTTTGTCTGGAAGTATGTTTACGGAAACATCAAAGGTAAGTGGAGTTCCAGGCTCTGGAGGATTTTCAGCACTTTGAATCCTTCCGGTAACTGGTCCTATGACAAGACTGATGACTATCCTTTCTCTGTGAAGCCTGATGAACTGGTTTCGGTATATGACATAATTGAGCTCTACAGAGATGTTATGACTGGTACACCTGGTGACATGGAAGCTAATGAAGCCTGGTTATATGAATACGGAGACGAGATAAGGAAGAGTGGGCTGGCATCGCCACAGCCAGGAAGTGAATTCAGAAATCTTCTTGGAATTCCGAGCGTAAGGAACATCGGTGTTCAGAGTACAAGCTGCTTCTTCATAAACCAAACGAGAGACTGGTTGCCACCTGAGATTGGTGCGGTCTCGTGGTTTGGTCTTGGAAATTCCCACAAAGCAGTTGTTGTTCCTCTATTCTGTGCGACGACCAGCGTTCCTGAATCTTGGACCACAATAAACAGAGGGGACAGCAAGATCAACAGAGATGATGCTTTCTGGGCATTCTATACTGTCGACAGGTTATCCGGAGTCAGGTATCAGGACATGATGCCTAGAGTAGATGCTGTCAGAAAACCTCTTCAAGAAAGGATTTTCGAAGTTCAACCAGCAATTGAGGCTACAGCACTTGAGCTTTACAAGACCGATAGGGATCTGGCAGTTGAATTCCTAACTAGCTACGTTTCCAGCTTGATGATCGAGGTAGAGGAAGCATATTGGGATCTAGCAGACTCTTTGATTCTTAGGCTTCCTTGATTTAAGTTAGTTCTGGTATATTTTCCGGGTCGGTCTATGACCGACCCCCATTTTGTGAAAGGGGAGTGAAAGAATTGCGACGTGTACTTATTGTTTTGTTAGTGCTTTTTGTTGGATTTGGCGTAACCGCAATGGCATGCACCTCTATCCTGGTAGGAAAGGATGCATCGGTTGACGGTTCAACGATGACCACACACACCTGTGACGGCAGCTACGATGCCAGAATTCAGATTATTCCCGGTGGAGTACATGAAGAGGGCGAGACCGTAAGCATTTACAAGGGTCTCTGTCAGGCGGGTATTCCCGGAAGGACTGTATCTTACGTGGGAGAAATACCTCAGGCACCGGTAACCTACACCTACTTCCACATAGGATATCCATTCATGAACGAAAACCAGGTAATAATGGGAGAAACAACCTGGAGTGGTGAGAGAGCGCTTAGAAACTCTCAGGGATGGATGACAATCGAGCAGTTGCAGGTTCTCGGTCTTCAGAGAGCCACTACGGCGAGAGAAGCTATACAGGTAATGGGAGAACTAGCCGAGAAGTACGGATATGGCGATGGCGGCGAAGGACTAACAATTATCGACGGAGAAGAGGCATGGCTCTTTGAGATCTGTGGTCCTGGACCCTTCTGGTCTCCTGGGAGCGAAGAACCCGGAGCGGTATGGGTTGCACAGAGAATTCCGGACGATCATGTTCTCGTTCACGCCAACAGATCGAGGATTGGAGAAATCGATCTTGAGAACACCGACTACTTCATGGCATCACCAAATGTGTACTCAACTGCGAAGGATCTTGAACTATGGGACGGACAGGAACCCTTCGTTTTCTATGCAGCGTATGGTCCGAAGAATGCCTTCTACAACACGAGACGTGAATGGAGAGTTCTCGATCTTCTTGCCCCCTCTCTGGAACTCGATCCCTGGGCAGAAAGATACCCTCTGTCAGTCAAACCAGACAAGAAGGTTTCTGTTCACGATCTTATGATGATCAAGCGCGATCATTATGAAGGAACAGAATTCGATCTCACGGTTGGTCTTGCCGCGGGTCCTTTTGGCAATCCTAACAGATATGCGACCTCTTCCAGTCAAAGGCCAGAAGGTGTCAACTACGACGGTTGGGAAAGAGCAATCTCCATGTTCAGGTGTTCTTATGTAATCGTTGGACAGGCAAGAAACTGGATGCCTGCTGAAATCGGTGGACTGGTATGGTTTGGCGAAGATGCGCCTCATTCAACTGTATACATTCCCTTCTACGCCGGCGCTACCAGTGTTCCCGAGTCATTCAGTCAGGGAGCAAGGAATTTCTTCGACAGAAGTTCTGCATGGTGGGCATTCAACCACGTCTCTAACCTAGCCGATCTGAGATACAATGTCGCAATAGAGATTATCAAAGAGGAATACACGAAGTTTGAAACTGAGTTCCTCACGAATCAGCCACTGATCGAAAAGGTTGCGCTCGAACTTTACAAGAGCAGTCCAGAAGCAGCGATTGATTTCATCACGAACTACAGCAACGGTCTTGCTAATAGAGTTGTGGATAGATGGTGGAAACTCGCTGATGAACTGATCTACACATTGAACGACGGTTATGTGAATGGTTCTACTGCAGGGTACCCAACCTGGTGGCTCGAAGCTGTTGGTTATGGAGATACAACCAGAAGATAGTACTATTGTTCTATCGAAGGGCGGAGTAATCTTCGCCCTTCTTTTCTTGAAGAGTTCTTTTTATCGTATTACTCTAGGACTCATTTGAAGTCGATTTCTCGATTCTTAAGCCGCGACTGTGGTTCCATGTGGGACATGTCAATAAGTTGATGCAAGTGTTTAATGAGCCAGGAAGTCTTTTTGAAAGGGAATCTCACTCATGGAGTCAGAAACTAGAGCTTTTTCCTCCTATTTAAAACTTGTGTATCGATTGGAGCAAGCGGGCAAAATGGCATAAGGCTTTGCTATAATGATTATAAGAAAGTTTTACAACCTAACTTAATGAGTTTTCCGTTCTTGGACTGATTATTATTTATTTTGGGGATGGCACTGTTGAAAATTGCTACGGTTATGCTGATTCTTTTCGCTGGTTCAATTCTTTGCTCTCTGACAGTCGAACCTTTGCCCGTTATTGAAGATCCTCTGTTAATGACAGTTTGGGGCGAGAGCATAGAACTTCAGAATATAACCTATTTTTGTGACAGTCTTCAGATTGCTCGTGACTATTCGCGGTTTGCGACAGTCGAAGATCTCGCTTCTGGTGCTGGATACAGGATTGGGAGAGAGCTACCCGACGAATTTTTCCATCCATTCTACGTTACCGGAACTCCATATCGTACTCTTGTTGTCATTGTTGGAGGCGCTGAACGGGGATCAGCAGAAGATATCGTTAGAATTAAGACGCTTGCCTCTTCAGTTAAGGGATCTGGAGGAAAGGTTCTAGCAATAGATATCGATGTTGAAGGGACTGGAAACGATCCCGTAAAGGAAGAGTTCGTCCGAACAATCGTTCCGTTTCTAGATGTCCTTATAGTAGCCGAGAGCCCCACTGATCAATACTTGCCATATCTGAAAAGTGATACCCCTATATTGGTGGAGCTGCCAGTTGTTGTAGATCTCGTTTCAATCTTTGAAAGGGATTTCGGCGGCGGCAGGTGCTGTGACTAACAGGAGGATTAATGAAGAGAGTATTTTTGTTAGCCGTTATTATGTTAAGCGTACTTACATTTTCAGAGATTAGTGTTGAGTATTCGATTGCTTACGGAGGAGAAGGCGATGACGTTGCGAACGATCTGGTTTTGCTCAAAGACGGAAGTATTCTGATTGCAGGACACACAACTTCAATTACCAGAGATCTCGGGACTTCAAAAGGGGAAGAGGATTTTCTCGTAGTGAAAATGGACGGCTCTTTTGAAGTGTTGTGGTCTAGAACTTTCGGTGGTAGTGATTCTGATGTTGCAGAAGCGATAGCTGAGACAAGAGACGGCGGCTTCATCGTTGTTGGCATGACAGAATCATCAGACGGCGATGTTTCCGTGAGTAACAAGCTTGGAGATTTCTGGATAATCAAGCTTTCCTCGGAAGGTGAACTACTCTGGGAGAAGACATTCGGGGGAAGTGGCCAGGACCATGCTTACGATGTTGTTGAGAGGCCCTCGGGAAATGTGGTCGTTGCAGGCTACACGAGATCGGTAGATGGAGATGTTCGAGGACATGTATGGGGAGAAGATTTCTGGATAATTGAGATCGCTCCTACAGGAGAACTTCTAAACCAGTGGACAATAGATGGAGAAAACAACAACGAAGATCTTGCTCGAAAGCTTCTAATAACTGACGCAGGCGAGATACTGGCTGTAGGTTATACTGCATACAAGGACATAGGAATTAGCTGCAATTACGTTAACGAACAGGCTGCACTTGCGGTCATCGATAATGAAGGAGTCCTTTCTTCCTATAAGAGTTACGGTGGTATGTATCTCGAAGATGGTTACGATGTGATGATTTTTGAGGACACAATAATCATTGTTGGTGAACAGGATGCTGGAGTCTCTATGTTTTCCAGCGGACTCGGAGGAAAAGACTTTTATGTTGTAGCAGTAGACAGAGATGGGAATGAAATTTGGACGAAGAATTATGGAGGGACCTTTACAGATATAGCGCGTGTGGTTCAGCGATTCGGGAACGGACACTTTCTTGTTGCAGGTCACACAACTTCACAGAACGTTGACGTCAAAGATCCTCTAGGTATGAACGATGGGTGGATAATTGTAATAAAGGAAAACGGTGAGCTTGTCGAATCATTATCGGTAGGTGGATCGGCAGACGATCTAATTCTTTCGGGAGTCAGTTCAGATGAAAAGCATATTTTCTGTGGTTATTCAACATCATCTGACGGAGACTTAGAAAGCAACAACGGCGGAAAAGATATCTGGTTGATTTCGTTAGGGAAATAGATGAGGTCTAGCGACCTTAAACTGGGGTATATCCCCAATAAAATCTAGTTGGGAGGGGTTTCATTTGCGTAAGATCCTATTGGTCCTGATTGTGGCTGCTGCAATAGTCAGTATTGGCCTTGCATGTACCACGATCATCGTTACTAAGGGTGCGTCTGTTGACGGTTCAGTAATGACGAGCCATTCAGCTGACTGCGGCCTCTGTGATTTCAGGTACGTCTATGTTCCACCCGCAGATTATGAAGCGGGAGCAAAGAGAGCAGTATATCCTTTCATCGAGCCATATCCACGTTATGTCGGTGCAGATATGGGTCCGACCTACAACGATCCAGACCTTCCGGCAACAGAGCCTCTGGGTTACATCGATCAGGTCGAGCACACATTTGGCTACTTTGATGCAGTTTATGGCGTAATCAATGAACATCAGCTGGCAATCGGTGAATGTACATGTTCTGCGAAGGTCTATGCGCAGCCAAGTGCAGATTGTATTTTCGATGTTGCTGCTCTTTCGAGAGTTGCAATGGAGAGAACTACCACAGCCCGAGAAGCAATAGAACTCATGGGTGCGCTTGCCGTTGAGTACGGTTACTACGGTTGGGGAGAAACACTGACAGTAACAGACCCAAACGAAGCCTGGGTCTTCGAAATCTGTGCATCGCCAGACAAGAAGAGTGCACTTTGGGCGGCGAAGAAGGTTCCAGATGGAGAAGTCTTCGTAGAATCGAATATGTTCAGGATAAGAGAACTCGATCCTGAAAGCCCTGACAATATGTTCTCGCCGAATCTTATCGATGTTGCAACGGAAGCCGGCTGGTACGATCCCAGCACAGGTCCTATCGACTGGATGGCAACTGTTAGTACAGGCGAGTACTCTATGCCTTACTACAGTCTGAGAAGAACATGGAGAGTTCTCGACAGAGTCTCTCCATCTCTTGGACTTTCTCCCTGGGTAGAAGACAGTTTTACAAAAGACTATCCGTTCTCTATCGTACCTGACAAGAAACTGTCGGTTGCAGATGTTATTGATCTCTTCAGAGATCACTACGAAGGAACAGAATTCGATCTTACTGAAGGGCTTGCAGCAGGTCCATTCGGCAATCCTAATCGCTATGCCGGTTCCAGTAAGCTAATAAAGGGAAGCTGGGAAAGAGCCCTTTCTATCTTCAGATGTGAGTACGTTTTCGTCACTCAGTCGAGAGACTGGCTTCCTGATCCTGTCGGTGGAGTAGTATGGTGGGGAGCAGCTGCACCTCACGAAACGATTCTTGTGCCGATGTACTGTGGAATAACGGACGTTCCTTATGCTTATGACAGTGGTAGCCTTCAGGAATTCGACTATAATGTCGCATCTTGGGCATTCAACTTCATGGGCAACTGGGCAGAACTGAAGTGGAGTTACATGTATCCGGAGATTCAGGAACTTCAGAAGAAGATAGAAGGAAAGCTCTTTGCAGTACAGCCAGCGATTGAAGCGGCAGCTGCACAGCTTTACGAAACAGATCCAGAACTATGTAAGGAATTCCTTACTGATTACGTTGCCGACGTTACTGACAGAGTAATGGCGGAGGTTTGGGATTTCAACGAATATCTAATAACCAAGTACAGAGACGGATACATCAACATCCCGAACGTTGGTTCTTCAGCTGGATACCCCGACTGGTGGCTTGATGCAGTAGGATACGACGAAGGGCACATTTTCGGCGACGACGCTTACAAACCTAAATGATAGTCCTGGCCTGCCCCTTTCGGGGTAGGCTTTCTTCGATAATTTCGAACTTTGCATACGATATTTGCTTCAAATATATGAGTCGAATAGAGCAGAAAGAAGGAGGTAGTTTCATGAAGAAAGCAATTCTCGTTATGATTATTGTTTCTGTTGTCGGTGCACTTGCCTTCTCGGCTACAGAAGTCTCACTGGCACTTCCTGTTGTAATCACTTCAGCCGGTCAGAGTACGGAAGTTGAGACGGTGACTTATGTTGCCGACGAAATAGGTTTGAAGTACGATTATTGTGACATTCTGTCCAAAGATGAGCTAGCTGCCGGAGTGGGCTTGGGTGGTGCTGCATCGGCTATTGGAAAGCACGTGACCACGCTTTCTCCCGATCCGAAAGGTACGAAGTTTCAGTCGATGATCCTGGCTCTTGGTGCGAGTCTTAAAGGGATGGGAGCATCGGGACTGTCTGTTGATTCTGAAGTTTCAAGGCTCAAGGCACTCATCGATTACGCAAAGGCGAATGAGATCGCAATAATTGCTGTGGCAATTGGCGGCTCGGTACAGAGGGGTCTTCCTGGAAGTCCGATCGAGGTAATGATCGACACAGTAGCTCCCTTTGCAGACATCTTCATCGTGACAAAGGACTCAAACAAGGACGGAAGATTTACAAATGCGGCTTCAGAAAGAGATGTTCCAATAGTGGAGATTGATTCAGCTTTCGATCTTCTCGATACATTTGCAGAGGTTTTCGGGTTGTAGTTGATTGGATGCGGCGCGATCGTGATGATTGTGCCGCGTTCATTATAAGGGGGTAATCACGTTGTCAGCTGATGCAATATATATGCAAACTATCATAGCCGGTCTGGTTATGATTGGGGCTTACGCAGTTGGGAAGTTCTTGAAATTCTCGACGGAACTGTGTATGTTCGTTGCGGTAATCGGCGGGGCAATTGCCGGAGGAGCGGGATTTGATACTTTCAGGCACATTGCGGAAGGGTCCGTTACATACCTCGACATTGGACTAATCTTCGTATTTGCAACGATCTTCATGAACATTATCAAAGAGTCGGGTGGAACGAATTATATCGTCAGGAAGATAATTGGAGCTTTCCATAACAAAAGAGTCCTGATGCTGATACTATTGATGGTTGTAATTCTAGTTCCGGGAGCGCTTACCGGAGCAGGGAGTATCTCCGTTCTAGTTGTGGGGGGTACGGTAGCGGCAGCCCTTAACGCGATGGGACTTTCAAAGGTCAGGATTTCGGCGCTAATCTTCATAGTTGCCGGATTGAGTGCCGCCGCACCGCCAGTCAACATCTGGGCAATGATGACTTGTGCGGGAACAGCAATACCTTATGTGGGGTTCACAATGCCTCTCCTTGTACCGATCTTGATTCTGGGGCTGTTTTCTGTCCTGTTCTTTGGACGTGGTGCAAAGAACATTGACAAGGAGAAGGCTCTCAATGAGATTCCAGATCCTAAAGGACTTTCAGGTTGGAATGTCGCTGTTCCTTTCATTGTACTCATATTCTTGCTTGGGGCCCCCAGAATCTGGCCGTTCGGATTCCCGGTTCTCGGATTGCCTCTAGTCTTTGCAATCTGTGCGTTAGTTGCTTGGCTAATGAACTTCAAGAGAGTGAATATTCTAAAGGTCAGCAAAGAGACCGTTGCCCAATTAACACCCCTGATAGCAACCACCGCAGTTGTGGGAATGCTGATCCAGGTCATGAGTTTCAACGGTGTAAAGGGTTTGATCTCAATGTGGATTGTTACGGCTCCTCTGGCTATAGTCTGGATACTCCTTCCCTTCATAATACCGATATCGGAAGGTCTCCTTACGTATGGTGGTGCGATGGTAATAGGAATACCGCTTATCTGGATGTTGAATTCAAACGGGATTAACCCCGTAATTGTTTTGGCAGGATTAAGCCTTCTTTGGCCTCTTGGAGATGGACTACCCCCAACTGCGCTGATAGGGAGGTTGACAGTAAGCACGGTTGGCTATAAAGGTTCTTACGGCTCGTTCTTGAAAGAGTGCGTAGTGCCCTGGATAGCCATAACCGCAGTTGCTATGATACTGATTATCTTCGCCAACAAATTCAACTTCCTGATGATGGTAGGTTGAGGAGGAGGTGTCGTCATGACTTTGATAATGTTTCTGTATTATGTGATGACAGCCTATGTGGCAGGCATGCTAATATGGAACTTCATTAAGACCAAGGATCTAAAGAGCGAGATACTCTATACTTTGGCTCTTCTACCCCTCATTCTCAGACTGCTGAGAATGAAGTAGGAGTGGTTTTATGATGAGAAAACTGATAATCATAGGAGTCCTTGCACTTGTTGTTTTGGCGGGAGGAATACCGCTTTATGTTCAGAGATACTTCAAGGAAGAGGTTGTGGCCGGACCAAGTGTGACTAACGTTTTTAAACTCAGCAAGTACTTTGACGGAATAGAAGGAACGATTGCAGATACCGATGTTTTTGAACTGAAGGGCGCAGAGGAAGGCGGGAAGACTCTCATAATAGCGGGGACCCATGCCAATGAACCTTCTGCGGCTTTACTCGCATATTTTTTCATCGGGAATCTCGAAGTGGAAAAGGGAACAGTCTACGTTATTCCCCATTTCAATGTTAGCGGTTCTCTTGGAACACAGCCAGGTGGAGGATTTCCTCTCTACTACTATCTGGAAACTCCATGGGGAGAACAGAAGTTCAGAATGGGCGACAGAGGGTTCCAGGCACTTGACCAGTGGCCAGACCCGGACGTCTATGTACACTATCCTGATGGTCAGCTTTTGTCGTACATAGACGCAAGAAACACAAATCGATCCTGGCCAGGCAGGCCTGACGGATTCCTTGCTGAAAAAGTCTCCTTTGCAGCAATGGAGATGATCCGTAATGAGGGTATAGATATCGTTATTGATTTGCATGAAGCAGAGGCGATGTACCCTGTGACAAACTGCATAGTTGCCCCTGAGAAGTCGATGCCCTATGCAATAGGAGCTTCCTTCTATGTGAAGGGAAGAGAGAAGTTTGATAATCACGTGGAATCTTCTCCAACCGGTTACAGAGGCCTCTCACACAGGGAAATTGGCGATTGGTCCGATGCATACCCGTTCTTACTGGAGTCACCCGGAGTCCATCTTGATCAGATTACGGCTGCCAAAACTCCAGAACTGATTATCGATGGTATAGACCCATTTGTGTTGAAGGCTGGTGAAAAGGGATTGCTTTTCGTCCCGTACGACGAGAACGGATTCTCTATGGACAGAAGAGTCGGCCAGCATTCTTCAGTTATTCAGGAGATTCTGTCTCAGTGGACGAAGAAGAACCCCGACAGAGGATTCTCGGTTTCCGCCGCAAGATACGCCGAAATAGTCGAAAATGGACTTGGATACTACTTCAAGGACCCTGCTGAAGCAGATTCAAGAAAGGTATACTACCAATAGAATATCTTTCTGCATAGGAAAAGTGCATACGGGTTTTGCGTATGCACTTTTTTCATTTGCTATACATATTAGGAATGGCCGTCATCAGAAATAATCTTTTCAAGCTGTAACAGATTGTCTATTGTGAAGTCGACTCGAATGGTTGGTCTGGATCCATTCTGAGAGAAGAAACATGTCTTTGTTCCCGCATCCCTTGCAGCAATGACGTCAAGGTCTCTATCACCAATGGAGAGAGTTGATCTGGGGTTCAGTCTATAATTTCTTATCGCGCTGACGAAAGCATCGGGGTCTGGTTTCCTCTTAAATCCGCTTTCTCTGGTGATTATGTCGCTGAAAAGCGAGGTCATTTCGTAGTAACTTAGCAGCTTGAAAGCAGTCTTTCGTGATCTATGAGTTATGATCAGATTCTTACCGCCATTCCTTACAACTATTGAGCACACCTCGCGAGCGCCTTCAAAAGGAGGTTGCTCAGCCGGGTCGAGTTCTTCTTCAGATTTCTTGAAGTCTTTGTAGAAGTCATAGTCAACTCCTCTATCCAAATAGAAATCAACGGCCTTTCCGAGGGTGTCTTTCATGAGGGAGAGAATTTCGTCTTCGGAAGCGACATATCCCTTTCTAAGCAGAGCCTGTTTAAACAGTCTGACCATAGCGGGGTATGTATTGAAAAGCGAACCGTCGAAATCCCATATAAGATTCTCGATCATCAGCTTTCACAACCACTGTATCTGTTGCACACCTGCAAAACAGAAGGAACCTGTTTCAAGGAGGTAACGACAAAATCAGCTTTTGTGGTTGCTGATGACGAATCTGGATTGAAGAGGCAGGTAGCTATTCCGGCGCGTTTCCCGGCCTCAATATCGATCTCTCGATCACCGATTGTAATAACTCTTTCTCTCTCAAGCCCATACTTGTCGATAATATACATAATTGCCTGTGGATCGGGCTTTCTGGCAAAACCACCGTCTGCGGATACAATTTCGGAGAAAAGATCCAGCATCTTGTAGTAATTCAGAAGTTTGGTCATGGAGTAATTACTCCTGTGACTGAAAAGGAAATTACTTCCACCGTTCTTATTAATCTGGATACAGGTATCCTTTGCCCCTTCAAAAGGTGGTTGTCTCTCCGGTTCAAGATGGTTCTCTATACTGTAGAAATCCTCCAGAAATCCACTGTGCAGTCTGTACTTATCCATGAAGTGTTGTGCAGCTTTCGATGTTGATTCCTTAAGCTTTTCAAGAATTTCTTTGACGGAAGCTCTCACCTCGTACTTCTCAAGGACCCTTGAGAATACCTCCGCTGCCGCAGGGTAAGTATCGAAGAGAGTGCCACCGAAATCCCAGATAACGTATTCATACATAATGGATTCTCCTTTCCTGTTGCTAAGTCAATGATATACGCTTTTCGGAATTTCGTCCTGTCGGCTTTTTTAAGAATCTTCACCTTCTTCAAGAAATCTCAGCTTCGACTCAGCAATTATTCTCATAGTCTCTTCTCTTCCTACCCAGCCTTCTATGCCTGTCTTCTTTTTTTCAAGGTCCTTGTAGATGGAGAAGAAGTGCTCGATCTCTTTAAGGAGATGAGGAGGAACATCATCCAGGCTTTCTATATAGTTCCAGACCGGATCATGTATCGGAACACAAAGGACTTTCTCGTCAGGGCCCTTCTCATCCCACATCTTGAATGCGCCGATTGGCTTTGCCTCAATCAGACACCCGGGAAAAGTCGGCTCCCATAGCAGAACCATTGCATCAAGCGGATCTTCGTCTTCAGCGAGCGTGTTTAATATGAAACCATAGTCCATCGGGTAATGAACAGCAGAAAACAGAGTCCTGTCGAACCTTATCCTCTTGAGTTTCTTATCATACTCATACTTATTCCTACTTCCCTTAGGAATCTCTATCATTATGTCAAGCACGGTTTCTTCCTGCAAAGCTCTCACCTCCTTATCAATTATGCCAGAAAGACTACAGACTAATGATTATCACAAAAGAAGAACCCCCTAAGGGGGTTCTTCTAAACCTATTTCAAAACATTCTTACCTGTTGTTAAACAAGAATACCCAGGCAGCAGCGTCTTCGCCGTTGATCTTCCCGTCCTTGGGGAAGGAAATGTCACAGGTTGCGATATCCTCTGCTTCTGTCGAACCTATCTTTTCGACCAAAGCTTCGAAATCCTTCTCGTCGATAATGCCATCACCGTTTATATCAAGACTGTCTTCTTCGTGATGTGCAAGATCGTCGAAAATCGGCAGATACATCTCTCTTCCTTCGATTTCCCAGAAACCTATCTGTCCGCTCTCATATTGTTCCTCGCTAATGGCGGGGATTACATAGTAGCCTCCATCTCCCCAATCATAGGCCCAGGAGTTCTTGATTATCCAGAAGGTGGTTGCTGTGAACTCTGGAGAACCGGTCTGTGTCGGATCCAAATACGTGTAGCTTTCGATTTCTTCGTCCAGTATAGGAGTTGCATCAGGATTCGTCCTGCCAGCTAGGATTATGTCATCGAGCTCGGTGGCATCCGCCCATCCAACTAGAGTGACTGCGTGTCCGCCTGTGCTGTAGTCTCCTTCTACAGGAGAATAGATTCCCTTGGAATAGAAGTTGAAACTGTATGGAACTGAGAAAGAGACAGCAAGAGATCCGTAATCCGCAAGAGCTGTCTTTATCATATTCAGATAATCCTCGTAGCTATATCCTAAGCGAGCTGCCGCTGTTGCAGGAGGTATCATCACACTTCTCGAGGACTTCAGCAGCGGAGCATTGTATGCCGATGGGGGCAGAGGAATCTCCTCTCTGGGGTCCAAATAGACTTCAGAATATGGAGCGTATTGTTCTTCCATCATTCCATACCTTATGAGATTGTACATTGCAAAGTAGCTGTTTCCACCCTCAAGGCTGTTCCTGTCCTGAACATAGTTGTCAGGTGAAAAGCTGTAGATGTCCCAGTCGATGTTATGATAGGTTCCCCATCGTTCCGAATAATCCAGGGTGTTATCCACGTTTCCGTTCATCCCATATATCTGCACTGCAAGCGCACTTTCAAAAGAACCAACAGTAGCGAAAGACCAGCAGCTGCCATGAATGAACTGGTCTCTAACGGGTTCAAGCCTCACGAAATAGCTTTCAGCCACTTCTCTCGGTTCCAAAAGGACGAAAGTTGACATCATGAGATCGTCTGTTGTGGTCATCCCCTGAATGGAAAAGTCCTCTACTTCTTCTATATATGCCATTCTAAGGTACTCAACCAACCGATCGCTAACATCCTTTGGAAGATCAATGTATCCATTAAGCCGCTCAAATATCGCATCGACATCTGCGATATTTGCGGTTTCAAGCTTTGCGACAAAGCTTTCTTCCAGACCTGCTTCCCAGCTCAAATTCAGCTTTTCTATTGAAGAATTTACTTTTTCCTCAGCTGACCTTACTTGAGTTGCAATACTTGCCAGTGCAAAGGACGATATCAAAACTACCGTAAGTAGAACTATAAAGGTTTTCTTCATAGTAATCCCCCCCTTACTCCAAGAAGACAATTGGTTCGTGGTCAACAATGAAACCGTCAACAGAACCATTGTCTACATCTCTGAAAGCGGGATTTGGCAAATCGGGATAGATGCCATATGTATCCCAGTAACCTTCGTACGCCAGTCCAACGGCAATGATCTCGCCTTCATAATCCTCAGGAACTGAGAAAGTGAGAGTTGCGAAGACATCATCGGCAGCTCCAGCTTCATCTGCTCCATTCAGGAAGGCTTTGTAAAGGGTGACAGCCTCATCACTACTCTTGAATGTTCCAACATCCTTTAGACCTGACATGAAGTTTCCGAATTCGACGCTTTCAAGAACCAAACCTTCGCTGTTCCACAGAGAGAGTTGAATATATCTGACGTCATACAGATCGGCGAAACTCGAAACATTTTCAGTCATAACGACGATAGTAAACGAGTCGCCAGGTCCTATATCACCGTCGGGAGTGGAAAGGCTGATAATCGGTTTTTCGTCTGAATCATACCTCTCTCTTAGAGCAAACGCTTTGTAGGCTTCTCCATAATCGTTAAGTGTGTTTCCAAAGACATGAGCCTCAACCCATCTTGCATAAACTGTGTTTAGTTCAAAACCGACTTCCGCAAGAGGATAGAATAGAACGAAACCACTATACGGACCTTCTACTCCGGCATAATATACTCTAATTGAGTCCGTGCCATACTCAAAACCGTACGGTACCCAAAGTGTACTATAAACTTCCAAGTAACCCGGTAGGTACACGTACCTGTGTAGATCAGATCTGTTGTTAGGTATCTCTTCCCAAGTGTCATACACGCCATCTTCATTGGTGTCCAGCAGGTTCAATCGCTTCCTTACAGTCACCTCTTCGGCAGGGACAATTTCCTCTGAAGCAGTCTTGTAGAACCTGATACCAAACTCTTCATCTTCGATGTACTCGAACAAATCGCTGTAATCGAAATACATCAGCCCAGCTCCAGATTGAAAGAGTTCTCTCTTCATATTAGTCGCTTTGAAAGAGATAGTCTTCTTTGTTTGAGCCCCCATCGAATCGGTCGCTACAACCTCTGCGACGTACTTTCCCTCTTCGTCTAGAGCGTACACCGCTTCGCCGGTGTCTACTACAGACAGAACTTCAGCCCCATTCTTGTAGAGCTTGAACTCAGAAGTGACTTCCGTGTCATCGAAGTCAGTTACTTCCCACTCGAAAGTGACAAGCGTCATCGGAGCAATTTCCTGTCCTTCCGAAACGGAGCCTGTCAACGATACCACTGGCGGATTGTTGATCTTGAAGCAGCCAGAGACAAAGAACAGGAATACAAGCAACAGAGATACGAACAATGCTTTCTTCATTCTCTTACCCCCTTTTTCGAGATTTCGTGTTCATGTACAATTATACATTGACGGGCAGTGATTATGAAATCGAAGAGCTCCGGCACAGGCTGTTTGTAATAAGTGGGAAGGGCACGCCTGAGAAGACTTCTCAAAGATTGACACGAACGTACAAAACTGTCTGGAAGGTATCATTTGAAATCGAAATTATTGCTTCGTCTGGAATGTCAAAACCCATCTCTTCGTTCTCCCGATTCTCGAATCTCAGCAGATCTTCAAGAGTTGCAATGAGTAGATTTTTAGATAATTTGCAGCCAGTTGAGTCTTCGGAAAGTTTGCAGTACTGGCGAATGACGTAGCGGAAAGAGTCTAAATTTCCCCTAATCTGCAGGCACTATGAACAAATGGGAGGCCTCTTTCACTCTCAAATCACATATAAAGAGAGCTCCTGTTGCCGGATGGTTCTCTTGGGCGGACAATGCAAATAAATACAATTCAAATTGTGGGGTTGAGAATGAGACGTCTTTCTTCGTTGCTACTGATTTTCTTTTTTATCATTGTACTAAGCTCATATTTTAAACAAGATTATACATCATTTGATCTAATGAATACTGAAGTAGAGTATTCTGCGAAAGACGTGACAGTTTCCTGGAAACCAACACATGGTATCAACAATCTATACCTATACTCTGTTGACGGAGGTGAATTCATCGAGATTTCTGAAACAGAGATCGTACTCACAGATCTGGAAGAAGGGTGGCACATTGTTGAAGTCAAGGTTATTGATTCGATCAGTTTGCCTGACAGGTACATCCACGGTGCCTTCTCGGAAGATTTCACTCCCTTTGGAAGGTATGTCTTTCTGGAATGGGAGTTCTGCGAGGAAGTATCCAGGGTCGAGTTTAGGTTTGTCTAAACAAACACGGAAGATTTCGAATATATAACCGATTGGCTTGACTGGAAACCCAGTAGCACTTCCATCCTCATAAGCGACGAAGGGCTGACAGCAACCCTGAAGGAGGGGAACATAGTTCTGGGCATTTTCGAGGTCGGTAAGATATACAGGATGTACATAAGGGCTTATGACAGACTGGGAGCACGCGCTACTGCGATCAGTACAGACCTTTTGTTGTTTTCAGGCTCGACGAAAGGTACGCCGGCGAAGACAAACCCCTGATCAATCTGGAAGCGGGAAAGATTCTGCCTTCCGACGAAGAGAGTACAGGTTCAATAGAAGTGGCCATCGTAGCACCCAACGTCGCACATTTGTGGGGAGCAAAAAGGAATACTTCGCACCCGATAACAGCCTGAACGGAGAACTCATGTACCTTCAGTTTTCCATAGTCCGTGACGAGGGTCGGGTATTTGAAGAGGCTTACTTCCGACAGTTTCTCGAAAACAGAACCAGTTTTGATGGTGTCATCCCTTCGAGCAAAGAAGCAGTAGTCGTCAGGGGTTTTATCGACGAAGCGCCTGGTATCTCTCAAGTGAGTGACATCGTTGCGGTTCTAAGATTCAGTTTCTCTGAAGAAATGAGCGAAGAAAGAGTGAATTTTGGAATCGGGTTACAACATGAATCTGATCCTACAGGTCCGAGATATTTCATAAGAGACGAGAAGAACAGAACTATTGATGGCATCACAGTGGACAATAATCCGATAGAGATCCAGCTGCCCGAACTTGCGGCAACGGGAATGTGAGGGGGAGATCTGTATGAAGAGACTCCTACTGGTTCTAGCTATGCTTCTGGTTGTCTATATATCTTTATATCTTTCTCGAATGTGCCGCGAAAGATGGTTTTCTGCAAGAGAGAGTCCAACAAGGAAATCTGGTTATTCATAACTTTAACAGGGAGCTGTCCAGGTTATGAATTCAACTGATCGGTTGTCAGAAATTCGGTAACACTGGCATGTTATAATCCATCTAAGTTGCTTTTCTCAAGCTTTACACTCATTCGGGAGGTAGCACATGTACGATTTCAGGGTGATTGAAAGGAAATGGCAGGATTACTATGCGAAGGAGAAGCCTTTTAACATAGATCTCAAGAAAGCGGAGAAGCCTTTCTACAATCTCATGATGTTTCCATATCCCTCCGCTGCCGGTCTCCACATAGGAAACATGTTTTCCTTCATCGGATCGGATGTATATGGAAGGTTCATGAAGCTCAAGGGCTACGACGTCTTCGAACCGATCGGTTTCGACGCTTTCGGTATACACAGCGAGAACTATGCCTTGAGAGTTGGGAGACATCCTGCTGAGCTCACTCCGAAAAGCATAGAGTACTTCAGAGAAGAGCAGCTCAAAATGATTGGTAATATTTTCGACTGGAACAGCGAAGCGATAACTTCTTCTCCGGAGTATTACAAGTGGACCCAGTGGATCTTCATTCAGTTGTTCAAGAACGGTCTTGCTGAGAAACGTGCGTCAAATGTTAACTGGTGTCCTTCGTGCAAGACAGTGCTGGCCGATGAGCAAGTAATTGACGGTCGTTGCGAACGATGCAATAATGAAGTCGAGAAACGTGAGATGAGTCAGTGGTTCTTTAAAATCACAAAGTATGCAGAGAAACTGCTGTCTAACCTCGAGAAGCTTGACTGGACGGATACTACTAAGAATCTTCAGCGCGCGTGGATAGGGAAATCTTCTGGAGCCACGATTTCTTTTAAAGTATCTGGAATGAATGAGCAGATAGATGTGTTTACAACCCGTCCAGATACGATATTTGGAGTAACTTACATAGTTGTAGCTCCTGAATACGGTCTGGTGAACAAGCTAGTCACGCCTTCAACAGTGGAGACTTTTGATAATTTCAAAGAAGAAGTGAAGAGCATGGATCTTGCCACAAGAACTTCTATTTCTCGTCCAAAAAACGGAATATTTACCGGTTCTTACGCCATTCACCCTCTTACTGGTGAGGAGCTTCCAATCTGGATAGGAGATTACGTGCTGGCAGAATATGGAACGGGTGCCGTTATGGCCGTCCCGGCGCACGATGAGAGGGATTATGTCTTTGCGAAGAAGTATGGACTAGAGATAAGACAGGTCATAGAATGCGATCCCTCACAGTTGCCCTATACTGAGAAGGGAAAGATGATCAACAGCGAAAAGTACTCGGGTACGCTCAGTGTTGATTTCATCGACAAGATTGACGAAGTGAGCGAAAGCATAAAGGGCTCTGTGAACTATCACCTTCATGACTGGTGTATTTCCAGACAGCGCTACTGGGGTCCTCCGATACCAATGATCTACTGTGATAAGTGTGGAACTATCCCCGTCCCTGAAGATCAATTGCCAGTGATGTTGCCAAATACCGATGACTACATACCTGACGGCAGCGGCAAGTCTCCACTGGCCAAGAACAGCGAATTTGTCAACACGACTTGCCCGATTTGTGGAGAGGCTGCCAGAAGAGAGACCGATGTCTCCGACAACTTCCTTGATTCGGCATGGTATTATCTGCGATATCTTTCACCGAACAATGACAGTGCACCTTTTGATGATGGGCTGGTTGAAAAATGGTGCCCGGTCGATATGTATATAGGCGGAAATGAACACGCAACTCTCCATCTGATGTACTCGAGATTTCTTGCGATGGCGCTACACGATATGGGTTTTCTTCCTTTTGAAGAGCCGTTTACTTCATTTAGAGGACACGGGCTTATCATAAAAGATGGGGAGAAGATGTCGAAATCGAAGGGAAATATCGTCAATCCAAACGAGTATTTTGAGAGCCATGGAGTGGATGCCCTTAGAACCTATCTGATGTTTATGGGGACCTTTCTCGAAGGCGGAGATTTCCGGGACAGCGGAATGGACGCTATGAGAAGGTTTCTGAATCGAGTTTGGGACATCGCAACAATGCCTGAAGGCAAGAGTTCGACAGATCTGAAGATAAAGATGGCAGAGACTGTGGAAAAGGTCGAATATTCAATCAAGAATATCAAGCCGAACACGGCAATAGCCGCTCTCATGGAGTTCGTCAATGAGGCTTCGAAAGAGAGCGCTATCGAGAGACAGCTCGTAGTAGATATGGCAAAACTCCTCTCGCCTTTCGCCCCCTTCATTTGCGAAGAGATATACAGCATGAAAGGCGGGAAGAAGAGGACTATTCTTGAAGATGGTTTCCCTTCTGGCTATGAGAAATACGCTTCTCTGGCGAAGACTGAATTGCCTGTTCAGATTACCGGTAAGATGAGAGGAAAGGTTGTGCTTCCTCAGAACGCATCCCAGGAAAAGGCAATGGAAGTGGTAATGGCTGATGAGAAGCTCTCAAAAATGCTTGAAGGAAAGTCAATAAGAAAGATCATCTACGTACAGGACAAGATAATCAATATAATTATTTGAGTGTAGTAAGAAATAGTATAGTCTCAACATCTAGAAGGAGGGCCAGTGGCTCTCCTTTGTTTTCCATCGATTCATCTCCATTTTGATGTGGGTTTTCGTGAAACGAAAATGCTTGAATTTTCGTATCTTGCATGGTGTCTTACAGTACTGAACACAGCCTCTTCCAGAACTGCTTGTTGATTATCTATGGAAAGCGGCAGATCAAAGTGGTAGAAACCATCAGGTGCGTCATGCTCGCTTCTCAGAGACTCGTATTTCTTGCGTAGTCCCATTTCCTATATCGTATCGACCACGTAATCTGCCTCGATATATGTTCCATTACCCGCTAGACTGTGGAGAATCTTTTTGTAGAGCGACAACTTCTGTTTGTATCCGAAATGATGCATCGACTGAACCGAAATGGCAACGTCGAATCCTTCCGATGGCAAATCAACTTAGAAGTAGGAACCGGTAATCAAGTTCAGGTTGTCCAGTCTGTCTTCATGTTTGATTCTAAGAATTTCGAGCATCTTCTGGGACAAGTCGACACATGCTACTCTGGCTGTCGTGTTTAGTCTGAATATCTCGTCGAGTTCGAGTCCCATCCCGCAACCGAGATCAAGTATCCTGATTCCAGCAGTAACTAAAACAACTAAAACTAACCTTTCCACTTCTCTGTAGAATTCAGCAGATTCTTTGATATTGTTCTTCGTGTGTGATTCGTATGAATCGGCTCTTCTGTTAAAAAAGGAAGCAATTCTTCCAGTTGATTATTTATTTCTTTTTCTCTACGAATCAAAACAACACATGCCCCCTTTCTTCAGTCGCTATGATCTTCTGTAATAATATTGAAGTGGTCAGCAAACGTTATGTTTTTTCGAAATGGCGAATCGAGCTGTGATGATTTTGCACTTCACGAAGATCAAACCGAACATTAATCGAAGGTGACAGGAATGATAGTAAGTGCGAGCAGAAGGACAGATATCCCTGGTTTTTATTCAGAGTGGATGATAGAGCGTTTGAAAAGTGGCTTTGCTCTTGTTAGGAATCCATTCAATCCCCATCAGGTGAGCAAAGTCAACCTAAATCCAGAAGCAGTAGACTGCTTCGTATTTTGGACAAAGGATCCCCAAAAAATGTTAGACAAGCTGAATCACTTTGCCGATTACTGTTATTATTTTCAATTCACGATTACGCCCTATCATGGAAGTGTAGAGCCTGGGCTTCGCAACAAGAGAGAGATTATCGAGACCTTCAAAAAGCTTTCCGGAAAGATTGGAGAAAACAGAGTGATTTGGAGATACGATCCTATTCTGATAAATGCGGACTATAGTGTCGACCATCATCTACGGGCCTTTGAAAAAATGGCGCATTTGCTTAAGGGGTTCACTGAAGAGTGTGTGATTAGTTTTCTCGATTACTATCAGAAGATCTCATCAAACCTTCGAAAACTTGATGCAAGGGCACCGAATGAAATTGAGGTAAGGAAAATTGCTAGCCATTATTCAGAAGTATCATCTTCTGAAGGAATGAAGCTGAAGACATGTTCAGAGACCGTTGATCTTTCGGAATATGGAATTAGTCACGGAAGCTGTATTGACGGGACGCTAATTGACAGGCTGACAGGCAAAAGGATTGATCACCCAAAAGACAGATATCAGAGAGCTGCATGCCGCTGTGTCGAGAGTGTCGACATTGGCGCATATAATACCTGTCTTAATCGTTGCCTATACTGCTATGCAAGCTTTAGTGAGAAAGCGATTCGTAAAAATTATCATTCCTTTAATCCAAAGGCCCCGCTTCTTTGTAGCGAATTGCAGGAGCACGATGAGATTACTGAGAGAAAGAAGTAGAGATATGCTAAATTTGGTAGAAATGATCTATACTAAGTCTGCTTCACTTGCCAGATCATTCGAAGAAATCTGTTTTGCCCGTATTAAACAAGGTAATCTCTTCATCATGCTATCCTGAAAGAAGTATCTTATAATTGGCTTGAGAGAAGAGTTTCTATGTAAGAATGCGGTAGGAGGGTTTCTAATGGAAGAATTCTTGAGTGGCGATCTCTTCAGATGGGTTCTTATGCCTCTGATAATCTTCTTCGCAAGGATCATCGACGTTTCTCTTGGAACCACGAGAATCATAATGGTTTCGAGAGGCAAGAAGGAAATGGCAAGTGTAATCGGTTTTTTTGAGATTATTCTGTGGTTGCTCGTTGCCAGCAAAGTAATCCAGAGTGTTGACAATGTACTTTACATTCTTGCTTATGCAGGTGGCTTCGCGGCCGGTAGCTACATAGGAATGCTCATTGATGAGAGGCTTGCAATTGGAACCGTATCGGTTAGGTTGATAATTTCGAGAGATCCAACTGAACTTATAGAAAAACTGTGCCAGGCTGGATTTGGAGTTACAAAGATAGACGCTCACGGCGCTCGAGGAAAGGCTTACATTATTTACAGTATCATAAACAGGAAAGAAGTGGAAGACTTCGAGAGAATCGCTCTGGAATGCGTTCCAAAGGCGTTCATGTCAGTTGAAGATATTCGAAAGGTAAAAGAGGGTGTCTTCCTCCCCAAAGATACGATGCGCCTCAGAAGGGAATCTCCCTTAAGAAAGTCCAAATAGCTTTCCAGAAGCGTTATCATTTAGAGAGATGAGGGGGGATGTCTCCCTCATCTCTTTATGTCATTGAAAATGTTGCCGTCTCTGATTTCAACTATTCTGTCTGTCTCTTCTGCGATTCTTCTATCGTGAGTAATTATTACGAATGTTGTTCCGTATCTCTTGTTGAGATCACGCATGAGGCTGAAGACCTTCGCCGAAGTATCGGAGTCGAGATTGCCCGTAGGTTCATCTGCAAGTATAATCTTCGGATTGTTGATAAGGGCCCTTGCTATTGCGGTTCTTTGCTGTTGACCTCCCGACATGTTTGGAGCCAGATTATTCCTAACCTCGCTGATTTCAACGACATCCATTAGTTCCTTCGCCCTTTCCATAATTTCCTTCGAGGGTTTAAGACCTTTAATTCTGTAAGGAAGAATTACGTTTTCGAAAGCAGTGAACTCGGGAAGCAGATAATGAAACTGGAATATGAATCCAATAGTCTCATTTCTAACACTTGCGAGTTCATTCTTGTTCATTTTGTTTGTCTGTTTCCCTGCGATTTTAATTTCACCGCTCGTGGGTTGATCTAAAGTGCCCATAATGTTCATGAGTGTAGATTTTCCGCTTCCAGACTGTCCGACTATCGAAAGAAACGATGAGTCTTCGATTTCAAGATCCACACCGTGAAGAACTTCTGTCTTCACAACCGTTCCGTAAACCTTCTTTATATCCTTAAGCTCGATTATGTTAGCCATTTCGTATCACCTCAACAGGGCTGAGTTTGGAGGATCTCCTGGCTGGGACCATTGCGGCAATAGTTGAAGCGCCAATGGCAATGAGCGCGGACAACATTACAAACCCATAACTCAGAGAGATTCTGATGATCGGTTCTCCGTCAGTCCCTACGGCAAAAGTGGAGAACATTATTATAAGCAGGATTCCGAATGCAATTCCAACTACTGCTCCCACAATGCCGAGAGCGAGTCCCTGAAAGAGAAAGACGAAACTCGTCGTGGAATCCTTAAGGCCCATAGCTTTCAGGATTCCAATCTGCCTTGATTTCTGGACTACAGTTATTGCGAGCACACTTGCTATTCCAAGGGAAACGGCTATGATTACGAACACCTGAATCATTATGCTTGAGACGCTCTGCCCGTTCAGTCCGGAGAGGAGATCTTCGTTCTGAGATTTCCAGTCAGTGACAAGTAAAGCAGACCCCGAAAGACGTTCAGAAATGACAGAGGCGTTTTCATCAGCTCTGAAGACCTCGCTCACCTGCATCTCTATCGATGTGACTGTATCACCAAGTTTCCCAACTGACTGAGCGGTGCCAATCGTTGAGATCAGCCAGTTCTTGTTAAGGCTTGCAACACCCAGATCGAAAACACCGACTACCTTCAGAATCTCAACTGCTCTATCTGGAGTGAAGATTGTGATTTCTTCTCCAAGGTTCACATCGAGCTCATTCTTAAGACCCCTGCCGATAATGATTTCTCCGTCTCTTTCAGGAAGGCTGCCATCAATGAGGCGATTATCCGTTTTGTAAATAACATGTGATTCGGGGAACTGCAGACCTCGGAGCAGAACAGATAAGGTTCTGTCGCCGCTGCTTATGAAGACAGGAACATCCGCGCTTGCAGAAAGAGCCGTCAGTTCTGTTGCAAATCAAGAGAAGCGATTTCCGAAATTATGCCTTGCCAGTCTTCTACTCTGTTGTTTTCCGATGAGGAGACTGTTATCTGCGAAGAGCTTCCGATTGTTGTGTCCACCAAGTCTTTTTGGAGTCCCTGGATAAGCGAGCTTATGAACACCTGAACGGAAACACCTATTGCAATTCCCATTACTATGAGAAGAGTTTGGGTCTTGCTGGAAGATAGAAAGCGCATCGCAATTGAAAAAGCTAATCTCATCTTACATCACTCTCCCCAGAGCTAGAATCTCTCTCGGATCTTTCAGGAAGATATCTGCACCGACTTCCTTCCAGTAGTCGGGATTTTTTTCGAATGCATTTCCACCTACGACAACTCTCGATTTCCCACCGGCTTCTTTAATTCGCGAAATCATCCTTCGTGTGTTTATTAGGTTGTAGTAGTTTGAAACACTAATCGCAACGTACATTGGACTCAGCTTTTTCGCAGCCTCAAGGAAGGTGTCTAGCGGGGTATTTGCTCCGACGAATATGGAATTGTACCCAGCGATAGTGAAGATATCCGAAATCATTCTAGCTCCGATCTCATGATACTCTTCGGGCGGGCAGAGTACTGCCGCTGTCTGATCATTCTTTTCTGATCCATTGTCTCTTCTTTTCTTCACAATATAAGGGAAGCAGCATTCCATTACCGTTCTGACAATAGAGCTCCTTATATGTTCGTTCCATATACACAATCTGTTGCTCACGTAGTCGCAATCCCAACTCCTCAAAGCGGGTGCAAGAATATCCAGATACAAATCGATTACTTCAACATTGCCAGACTCAAGCGATTCTATGCACACCATCACTGCCCTCTCTTTATCTTGTGAGTCGAGAGCGCTTATAAAGTTGCTCTTGATGTCGTTCAAGATGTCCTCCTTATTCTAGTGAATCAAGCATTTTCATATCCTCTCTGTCGAGAACAATCATGCCTGCTTCTAGATTTTCTCTCAGGTGTTCAAGCTTGGATGCCTTTGGTATGACCACCACACCATCTTTCCCCAGCAACCATGCAAGCATTACTTGCTGAACAGAGGCCGAGTATTTTTCAGAGAATCCAGTCAGAAGTTTCTCGGTTGAGGCTTTTAGTGCGTTTCTCTTTAGCGGCGAGTATGCGGTTAGGGTAATGCCATGATCTTGGCAGTATGGTAGAAGCTCATTCATTGCTTGCCGGTCCTCTAGATTGAAGAGAACCTGATTGTTCACAATAGGTTCCTTTGAAATAGATACGGCCTTCTTAAGGAGCTGCGTGTCGAAATTAGAAACTCCGATGTGCCTTATCCGTCCGTTCTTCACTTCTTCATTCATCGCCGAAAGAGTCTCTTCTAGCGGAACTTCAGGATTCGGCCAGTGAATAAGATACAGATCAATATAGTCTGTTCTCAGCCTCTTCAGTGTTCTTTCAAGGGCTTTGTGTAAGTCAACACTCCGCAAATGAGTGGGCCAGACCTTAGATGTGATAAACAATTCTTCTCTACTGAAAATCGAGACTGCCTCTCCAATTATTTCTTCGGTATGGCCACCACCATAGTATTCGGCAGTATCTATGTGCTTGTAACCCATTTCAATGGCTCTGGACAATGTGTCAATGTGTTCTCTGTCCCTCGTTTCATCAGGAACGTCTCTTCCTCCGATCTCCCATGTGCCTAGACCAATGGCGGGGATTTCTCCTTTGTTATCCTTCAGAGTTCTATATATCATTTAGATCACCCCCATTCCCTAAATTCTACATTAATATTTCGATAGATAATAGTCTGCGATAAATCTAGAACTCCTCCTGGTTAATATAGGTAGACTGCCTTTGATGTATAATAAATGGAACGGGCTGATCACTTTGCAATAGTAGCTATGAACGGTCTTTCACAAACGGCTTTTCCAGAAATCAGGGTCTACATCTGGTACCTTCCTGTGTTAGTTATGAACAGAATCTAAGAAACCAGACGAAGGAGGGAGCGCCATGTACATTGTTTGCGATTTGAGGTACGCTGTTTCTGAAAGTAGATCCACAGAGGCTTTGAAGATGATACTTGAGACGCTCTCAAAAAAGTTGCTTCTGGGAGCCCAAGGTGACACGCTCAACATGAGAGCCGAGACTGAAGATACAATTGAAGTTCAGATCATGGCTCTGAAAGGTTCCTGTTCCTTTGAAGAAGTGGTGCCAAGGATCAACGAGTACCTTTCACTGATCTCAAGAGCCCTGGAAACAAGTTTTCCAGATTACAGAGTAGTCAGTTCATACATCTACCCCGATGAAGAAGAGACACCTTACCTACTCTGTTGAAGTCATAAAAAGAGGGCCAAGAGCCCTCTTTTTCTTTAGAATCGAAACCTCTGTTCGGCATAATTGTATGGTTGACAAACAAAGTAACGAAAAGTATAATTATATTGTAGCTAATAATAATTATTATAAATATGGAGGTGCTTTATGGAGAAAAGGATTCCATTGATCGGAGAAGATTTCCCTGAGATGAAAGTCAAGACAACACATGGGGTAATGAACCTACCGGAAGCGCACAAGGGAAAATGGTTTGTTCTATTCAGTCATCCGGGGGACTTTACACCGGTTTGCACGACCGAATTCGTGGGCTTTCAGAGAAGATATGATAAGTTCAGAGAGTTAAACTGTGAACTCGTAGGTCTTAGCGTTGACCAAGTCTTCTCTCATATAAAGTGGGTGGAGTGGATAGAAGAGAAGCTAGGTGTGAAAATCGAGTTCCCTATTATCGCGGACGAAATGGGCGAAGTAGGAATGACTCTCGGGCTTATTCATCCTGCAAAGGGAACGAATACTGTCAGGGCGGTCTTCATTGTTGATCCGAAGGGAAAGATCAGAGCTATCCTCTATTATCCGCAAGAGCTGGGAAGGAATATGGACGAGATTCTCAGAATGGTAAAGGGCTTCCAGGTTGCCGATAAGAATGGAGTGGCTATTCCGGCAGATTGGCCAAACAACGAGATTATTGGGGATCACGTAATCATTCCTCCCGCATCAGATGTCAAGACTGCTGAAGAGAGAAAGGGCAAGGAAGGTTGTTACGACTGGTGGTTCTGCCACAAAAGCTTATAGATAGACTGTAAGCAGTTAGTACTAATGGGATCGGCATTGGCCGATCCCATTTTTATAGCTTTATTATGCTTAGGATATCTTCAGTGAACTTCTATAATCGGTTTCCTCTGTAGATTGCATAAGATCTCTTGGTTCAAACCATACTCTTAGAGCTTGTTTCTTGGAGTTATTTCTATCTAATCGATGCTAGATTGACGAGAATGGCAGTGATGGATCCTGATGCGGTGTATAGCCTCTTTGAACGAAAGAAGAAGTTTGGTATCATTAGGGTGAAAAAAATTTCCTTCGGAGGTGGTTAAAATGAAAAAAATATTCTTTGTAGTATTTCTGGTGTTGATGCTTTCGGTAACAATGACTGGAAAACTTGTTTACTGGCACACTCAGGAAGAAGAATCCAGACAGCAGATTATTGCTCAGTTGATCGAGTCGTTTACAATTGAAACCGGAGTAGAAGTTGATGTTGTGGCAATCGAGGAGAACGAGATGTTCTCGAGATTGGCTGCGGCTTCTGCGGCTGATACGCTTCCAGACCTAATTGAAGCTGGCGCTGAAACTATTCTCGGCCTTGGAGCTGATGGTCTACTGGATACTGTGATTCCAACAAGATTCATCAGAAATGCAGGGGATTTCTACACTGGTGCAACAAGATTTGTTATTACTCCGGCTGGGGATCAGTATTTTGCTATTCCTTATCACGGATGGGTTCAAGGAATTTGGTACAGAAGAGATTGGTTTGAAGAAGCGGGTCTTGCCGAACCAACAACTTGGGATGCGATTATGGAGGCGGCAAAGTATTTCCACGATCCTCAGAATGGAATGTATGGAATCGTACTTGGAAAGACCAACGATGCTTACGCGGAACAGGTCTTCACAATCTTTGCTTTGTCAAACGGAGCAAGGATTTTCGACAAGGACGGAAATGTAGTCATTAACTCTCCTGAGATGAGAGAGGTACTTCAGTACTACAAGGACCTTGGCGCATATTCAGCTCCAGGACATACCTACTGGCAGCAGGCAAGAGAACTCTATCTTGCGGGTAGGACACCGATGATGTTCTACTCAACTTACGTCATGGATGACCTGGCTCTTGCCGAGATTCAGACTCAGTTCATAAGCGACTTTGATCCAGATCTTGTTAAGAACACTGAATTCGCTCCCATGATGACTAACAGCAGGCCTTCCTCCTTTGGACAGGTCTTGTCGCTCGCGATCGTCAAGTCTTCCCAGAACAAGCTTGATGTTCTCAAACTTCTCGATTTCATGTTCGAGCCGGACAATTACATAAAGTACATACATATGGCTCCCGGTGGAATGCTTCCTACAAGAGCTTCCATAGCTGAAAGCGAAGAATTCCTGAACGATCCAAAGGGGATTTATAAGAGCTACGGCGCAGAAAAGATCAAGGCAATCATTTATGGTATGGAGAATATTGAGAAGTTCGGTTATGTAGAAGGAAGAGTCTTCCCCGAAATGGGAAAGATATCCGGAGCCTTCACAATAGGAAATGGCATAGTCATGATGTTCGATAACAACGCAACCCCAGATCAGGTTCTAACCTTCTGGAGAGAGGATATTAGAAAGCTTATAGGAAGATAAACGCCTGACATCGAAGGCCCCGGAGCCGGGGCCTTCCTTTTTTGGAGGTAGATCTTATGCAGCAAGCAGCCTCTTCCATATTGAAGAAGGAAAATAGTTTAGGTTGGAAACTTGTTTCGCCAACAGTAATCCTACTGATGATATTGATAATCTATCCGGTGGCGTATAACATATACATTTCGTTTTTCGACTACGGGATTACTAGTTCAACATTCGTAGGATTAGAAAACTATATCCGAGTTTTCAAAGACGCCGCTTTCTGGAAGTCCTTCTTCATAACTGTTGGTTTCACTCTGATGACAGTTATTGGAAGCATATTGTTGGGTCTCGGAGTAGCGCTGATGATGAACAAGGAGTTCAAGGGGAGGGCGATAGTTAGGACGATCATTCTGCTTCCATACATTACCCCACTTATCTCGATAGTCTTTTCATGGAAGTACATATTTGATCCAAGCTACGGGCCTTTTATGCAGTTATTCAGTCAAAGTCTCGGATGGGTCTCTCCGCAACTTGATCTCCTAAACAACTCGAACAATGCATTCTTTGTGGCATCGATATTCAACATTTGGCGGAACTTCCCTTTTGTTTACCTGATGCTGCTTTCAAGACTTCAATCTATTCCCGATGAGTACTACGAGGCTGCAGAAATCGATGGAGCAACATCATGGAATAAGTTCACGAATATCACTCTACCGGAGATCTATTTCGTCATGAGTGCTGTCGCTCTCATGAGGGGTATCTGGAATTTCTATAAGTTTGACGAGGTCTATCTGATCAGCAAGAGAGCTGGCACTCTGCCTATCTTTATCTATGAAAGGGTTATCGGTACAACTTCGCCGGAGTACGGAGTGGCCGCGGCAATTGCAACAATCCTTATGGTAATTATGCTTGGGCTGATAACTGCATACGTGAAGAAGGTGTTGAAATGGTAAGGAAGAAGACACCCTTCAGAAGAGTCATGTTTGCATTGGGGATCTCTTTAATCTGTTTCTTCATACTCATTCCGTTTTATTTCATGGTTCATGTATCTCTTAAGGCAGACTACGACCCGAACAAAATGACATTCTCAGATTTCACAATCAGAAACTATCTGGAGATATTTGGGCTTATTCAAAGTAGTGAGACAGAGTTTTTCGGCGATGAGATAATTAGGGCAAATCTTGAACCTGTATTGAAGAGGATAGATGAGTTGGAAGAGAGAACGGCCTCAATTGAAGTGTATACGCGGTATGTTCATGATGTACAGCTCAAGGCCAAGGAAAAAGAACTGAGAGATATCGTTGATCTTGTGATCGACTTCAGTGGAATTGATGTAACAGACAGGGAAGAGTTTATTGAAAACTCGCTCGTTCCAGGTACAGAGGAGGCTTCAATAATCGAGGAAAACATGAAAACCATATTCAGTGCAAATGATGTGAAACGGTTCACGGATTTGAGAGCCGAGGTTGACAATGCTCTCTCCGAGGAAGCGCTTGCTGCCGGTTTCGAAAAGGCAAAGGCTCAACTGAAATTATTCGAAGCGCAGAAGACAAAAATATTGGAAGAGAGAGCTAGTGAATTTCCCTTCTTGAAATACCTTAGAAACTCGCTGATATTCGCAGGGATTTCCGCTTTGATAAGCCTCTTCGTAGCGATTTTAGGAGCATATGCATTCTCGAGGTTGAGATTCAAGGGTAGGGGACTTGTTCAGCGTTCGGTTCTTTTCGTGTATCTGTTCGGTGGTACCGTAATAATGGTTCCGCTTTATCAGATGGCGGTGAAGCTTGGAATCCTTTCTACTCCATTTGGTACAGGAGTTTATCTGATCATGGTCTATGTTATTCAGACACTTCCGGTTTCTCTTTATATGTTGGGAAACTATTTCCGGACAATTCCGTTTTCAATAGAAGAAGCGGCGATTATCGATGGCTGTTCCAGAGTCCAGGCGATTTTCAAGATCGTTATTCCTCTTTCGCTTCCGGCAATAGTCACTGTATACATCTACGCATTCATGATTGGCTGGAATGAGTATCTATTCGCTTCGGCCTTCCTGGGGCTAAAATCATACAAAGATCTCTTCACTCTCCCTATCGGGCTGAATGCATTTTCCGGTTCCGCTCATGCAGTTTGGGGAAGGTTGATGGCGGCTTCCGTGGTTTCTGCAATACCAATCATCATAATTTTTACTCTTATGCAGAAGTATTTGACTAGTGGATTCACTGCCGGAGGAGTAAAAGAATAGGAGGTGTAAGAATGTCTGGATTGAATCATACTTCATACGATATTGTAGTAGGAATACCAAGTTTCAATAACGCAGGCACCATCAAATACGTTGTTGAAACGTCTGTAAGAGGACTTAATCAGTTCTTTCCATCTTTAAGATCCTGCATACTCAATTCCGATGGTGGATCAACAGATAATACTGAAGGGGCTTTCTTTTCAGCCTACAGTGACGGGGTGGATTTGCTGTCTTTCAAGTACCGGGGGATTTCCGGAAAGGGAAGTGCGATGAGGTCAATAATGGAAAAAGCAAGATCGCTGAATGCTAAGGTGGTTGTCTTTCTGGATTCTGATCTGAGAAGCGTCGAACCCTTTTGGATTGAAAGGCTTGTAAATCCAGTTCTCGAGAAGAACGCAGCGTACGTGACGCCTTACTATGTCCGACACAAGTACGATGGAACGATTACCAACAGCATCTGCTATCCGCTTACCACGGCTCTCTACGGGAGAAAATTGAGGCAGCCTATTGGTGGAGACTTCGGTGTCGGGAGAGAGATCATAGATTACTGCACATCTGTTTCAGACAACACATGGAACTCAGATGTTTCCAGATTTGGGATCGACATATGGATGACCACTTCGGCTGTGAATGAGGTCAAAGGGGAGATTTACCAGGCCGCTCTCGGTACCAAGATCCATGATGTCAAAGATCCCGGAAAGCAACTAGGGAGCATGTTCCGAGAGGTAGTAGGGACTCTCTTCTCCCTTATGCAGAAGTATGAAAGCAGATGGAAGCATGTGAAGGGGTATACTGAATCACCAATTTACGGTGATGCGGTGGTGGGAGAGCCGGAATCGCTTGAAGTAGATCTAGGAAACATGATTTTGAAGTTCTATGAGGGCATAGAAAACCAGAAGAGTTTTGTCAAAGAGATTCTTGGCCCGGAGATTTTCGAAGGCTTGTTTCTTCTAGGAAAGACCGATGCGATGATCGAAGACGATCTGTGGGTTAGAATTGTTTACTCAATCGCATCTAGTTACAGAGATGAAGCGTTGAGAGAGAGACTTATAGAATTGCTTGTTCCGCTATATTTCGGGAGGGTTGCTTACTTCGTTTCGAAAACGGAATCACTGGTCCAGGAAGATGCAGAGAAAGAAACGGAAAAGCTCCTTGAGAAATTTGTGGAAACAAAAGGTGAGTTGATATCGATATGGGAGAAGAATTCGGGATAGTCGAGAAGCTTAGGGCGATGATCAAGGGACTAAACCCTGCTGAAAAGAAAGCGGCTAGATACATCATAGATTTTCCAGATGATGTCATTCATCACTCGATAAGTGAGCTCTCTGTTCTAGCAGGGACGAGCGAGACCACGATCTTCAGGCTGTCCAAAAAGCTGAATTTCAATGGCTACCAGGCATTCAAGATTCAGTTGGCCAGAGAGCTCTCAAGAGAGTCGCCGCCGATTTCGGCCGATAAAAACAAGTTGATCTCGGATTTGATTGACGCTCTTAATCAACAGAATCACTTAATAGATGATGAACAGCTAGATAGGATAGCAAAGCGAATGGTGAAAGCAAACAGAGTGATCTTCTTTGGAGTTGCATCAAGTGGTATAGTGGCAGAGTTTGGGGCAACTCTATTCATGAGAGCGGGTTTTTCGACCGCATTTTACACTGATCCTCATCTGCAGATAATGACCGCAGTTTCTCTCAACTGGGATGATATTGTCTTCGGTATTTCCGCAAGTGGGAACATAAGAGATACTGTCAAGTCTATTGAAGTAGCCTCGGATTCTGGGGCTTATACTGTAGCCATTACAGGTGGCATCGGATCGAGAATTGTCAGCGTTTCAAAAGAGACTATCTACGTGGCGCAAGGTGGTCATGAGACGGGGATACCGTTGCTTCAGCCTAGAGTGTGCCAGCTTGCTGTAATTCAACTTCTGTTGGAGAAATCTATTAAACTCAGAAATGGAACGATGCAGACTCTGGAGAAAGTAGACAGGACACTTGATAAAAAGAGATACTTATGACTCGAATATCAACGGAAGAATATCTCTATGAAGTCTATCATTGCGACAGTGAGTTCGTTTGCATGAATTTGAGAAATTGAGTCAATAATTACAATCAACGCTGAGTGCCACAT
Organism: Mesotoga sp. B105.6.4; assembly: GCF_002896535.1. Taxonomy (NCBI): domain Bacteria; kingdom Thermotogati; phylum Thermotogota; class Thermotogae; order Kosmotogales; family Kosmotogaceae; genus Mesotoga; species Mesotoga sp. B105.6.4. Next base: position 83,552 of record NZ_JWIM01000044.1, read on the forward strand.
GCAGGTCGTATCTTCCTCTCAGTCTCTCCAAAAACTATACTCTTGAGGAATCACCATCGAAGGCAAACCCCTTACTAAAAACGTTGGAACAGGCTTCTGCCACTTCGGTCCTGTACAGTGAACCGCAATTGGTAATAATCTCGCTCAGAGCATATTCTGTTCCGTACTTCTCTCTGTAAGGTCTGTAGAAGCTCATCGCGGCGACTACCTCGGATACAGCGATGATGCTGCCTTCAAGGCTGATCTCCGATCCCCTAAGGCCGTTAGGATAGCCTGACCCATCTATCCTCTCGTGGTGGTGAAGGATTGCATTAGAGACCTCTTCAGGAAAGGGGGCACCTTTGCTGATTTCGAATCCCGTATTGGGATGTTCTCTAAGAAGAACCTTCTCAAAACTGTGTAAGGGGCCTGGTCTGCTAATCATGTCTAGAAACAGCGAAGTCATTCCTATGTCGTGGATTTTTCCTGCCATTTCGAGACAGGCCTTTGTGAAAGAATCAAGGCTCATTTCATCTGCTATGGCTATCGCAAGATCTGAGACGTTCTTCTCATGATTCTCAACATATATACTCTTGATCCTGAACATCCGTAACAAAGAATCTGCAGTACCCCTGCAGATATCTAGACGGCTTGCCTCACCAAATTCGACAGATCTTCGGGACAAGGAATAGTAATCTTCATTCACTGAAAACTCCCCCGTTCGATGAACATATGGATGGAGCCTGGAAATCTCGAGAACACTTTTTTGGTCCATTCTAGAAGGGTTGTATAAACAGTTTGCAATAATGGGCAATTTCTCAATCAAATCATTAACCGCTGCTTCATAACGAATCATCTTGCAGAGTGGAATCGCCGAGTCCAAAAGGGCAGTACCTTCCCCCGCTACGCAGAGACCATTGAACCCCTCTTCAAGAGCTTTTAGAGCGAAATCTTCAAGAAACTTGACCTGTCTCTCCGGATCGAAAGACCCGTTACTAAGGTACGAACGACGCGGATCTATTATCTCTATTGCTTTTTCATGAACCAAACCCTCCACGGTCTGCTTTCGACTGAGAGTCACGCTCCTCAGAGAGGCGACATCCTTCTCTGGCATCAAGTACAAGAGCTTATAGTTATTCGAAAGGCCCACAATCAAAAAGGAACCGATCGCACTTTCAAAATCGCGATTCGATTCATAGAGAGTAATCCCATGCATCCGTGACTCCATATGGCAACAGCTCCAAAATCGGTTATGAATTTACAAGAGAATTGTGCTTTCCGAATTATAGCACGGACCCTGAGTTCGTCCCAAATACGATATCCTGTCTTTCGAGACAGTTTGTCTTATTCAATCTTTAGGTTTTTCCTAAATGTACTGCTGGGTGTCTCTACATGTTCTTTGGAAAGCCGATAGTAACTGTAGTTCCCATCATGTATCTCGACTTAACATCTATTGTACCGTTTATGAGGTTAAGTGCATGTTTGACGAGCGAGAGCCCCAGTCCAAGCCCTGATGATCCGGAAGTCCTTGCGTTGCTTGCACGATAGAATCTCTCGAAAATCCTCGGCAGCTCTTCGCTCTTTATTCCTATGCCGTTGTCTTTAACAGACACATATACCTTTGATCCATTCTCACGAGAACTCACTTCTATCGTGTTTCCTACGCTAGAATACTTTACCGCATTAGAGATGAGATTAGATATGACTCTGAAGAGGAGCATGGAATCCACCGCAGCGTATATGCTTTGAGATACATCAGTAATAATCTTAAGTTTCTTTCGACTCCACTTGCCTTCGAGGTCAAATACAGCTTCGTCTACCAATTCTCTAAGGTTAACCGTTTCAATTTTCACCCTATAGTTCTGTAATTCAAGATTCGACAGAATACCGAGCTCCTCGACAAGTCTAGAAAGCCTGTTAGTCGACCTTGCAATCCTATCAATCGTTTCCGATACTTCAGCTGGTAGCTCTTTGTTCTTCTCAATCAGTAGCTGTACATATCCGTTAATAACTGCCAAAGGTGTCGAAAACTCGTGAACAATAGAATTTACAAAGTCCATCTTTGCACTCTCAAACAACTTTTCACTTGTTATATTTCTGGCAATCACGTAAGGAGGTGAGACTTTGATCTTCAAATAGTGGGTTGTCTCGTCTTTAACAAATACCGTATCTGTACAGTAATGAGATCCAGAGATGAAGCTGTCTACTATGTTCGAAATCCCCTGAACATGAAGAGCATCGGGAAGAGCCGATCCCTCGATTTCGCCTAGTAACTTTTTGGCCGATAAGTTCGCATACGATATAACCAGGCCTTCATCGACCATTAGGATTCCTTCACAGAGTTCGTTGAGCAATGATTCGTTCACTTCTGATCTCCTAGTGCAAATTTGTAGCCCACTCCCCTTACTGTCCGAATAAACCCTTCTCCGATTTTTTCTCTTAGTTTGCTGATGTGTACGTCTACAGTTCTGAAGTCTCCGAAGAAATCAATCCCCCACACCTTATCCAGCAGCTCTTCTCGCGTGAAAACCCTCCCGGGATTCTCCGCTAGCAACTTTAGCAACTCGAATTCACGTCTGGTGAGTTCTTCGGTCCTGCCGTTCTTGGTAACGGTGTACGATTTCAGGTTTACAATGGCCTCGCCTATTGCAAGATTCTCGTCCAATGTGCCGGATAGCTCGCTTCTCCTCATTACGGCCTTTATTCTCGCTACGAGAGCCCGCGGATTAAAAGGCTTTGTGACATAGTCATCGGCACCTAGTTCCAATCCGAGTATCATGTCAAGGTCCGATTTCCTTGCAGTCAAGAAGATTATAGGAATTCTTGGATGCTTAATCCTGATCTTCTTCACAAGATCAAGACCGTTTGCATCGGGCAGCATAATGTCAAGTAATATTACGTCTGGTCTTCCTGCCCGAAGAGCTGTCCAGAGTTCCTCTGCACTTGCGGCTGTGAAAGTCTCCATACTCTCGCTTTCGCAAGCTGTCCTAACAATGTTCAGAATATCGAGATCGTCATCAACAATCAATACCTTCAACGTCGCATTTCCTCCTTAAGACTCTCACCCATTTTTATGTAGTAGATCTCTTCAGCAATATTCGTTGCATGGTCGCCGGCTCTTTCCAGAAATCTTGATACTAGCATTAGGTCAAGAAGCTGATCAATTGCGCCGGAGTCAGACATGCTTATCAGCTTGTCTCTCACTTCCCTCTTGATGTAAAGATAGTATTCGTCAACCTTACTGTCTTCAGTCCAAACTCCCTTGGCGGCTTCCGTATTCTTGTCGTAATAAGCGTCAATTACCTCTTCCAGCATCTTTTCTACCACGGCAGTCATCTTCTTTATGTGAATGAGGGGCTTGACCAGAGTCTGGTTCTCGTACCTAACTGCAACTTCAGCAATATTTACAGCAAGATCGCCTATTCTTTCTAGATCAGTAGCCAATTTCATCATCGTCAGAACATACCTGAGGTCTTCTGCCAGAGGTTGAAATCGGCCGATGTAATTGCAGATTTCCGTATCCATTTTTCTCTGCAAGTCATCAATAACTTCATCGTTTTCGATAACAGTTCTTGCAAGGTCGCCATCAAGTCTATCCAGCGCATCGATGGCTTTCTGAATACTGGATCTTACGTTCTCCATCATGTCTGAAAGCATTGATTTGAGCCTGTTGAATCCCGCTTCAAGATGTCTTTGTCTTTCTGGTGTCATCAGAACCAACTCCCGTCAACTAAAGATTCCTCTCAGATAGTCGCTTGTCCTTTGATCCTTGGGATTTGAGGTAATCTTTTCCGTCGTATCAAACTCTACTAACTCTCCAACATAAAAGAACATAACATAATCTGAGATCCTCAGCGCCTGCTGCAAATTGTGGGTTACTATAACAATAGTATACTTCTCAGAGAGTTCTTCTATTAACGTTTCTATTCTCTGAGTAGCAATAGGGTCAAGAGCGCTTGTCGGCTCGTCCAACAAAAGGACGTCGGGTTCTACAGAAAGAGCCCTTGCTATGCAGAGTCTTTGCTGCTGACCTCCCGACAGATTTGCTGCATTCTTCTTCAGTTCATCTTTGACTTCGTCCCATAGAGCAGCTTGCTTTAGTGATTTCTCGGTTATTTCACGCAGAACTTGGCGGTTCCTAATGCCATGAATTCTTGGGCCGTAAGTGACGTTTTCCTGTATTGTCTTCGGAAAGGGATTTGGCTTCTGAAATACCATTCCGATATGTTTCCTGAGTAATACAGGATCCATATCTAGAATCTCATCGCCTAAGAGCTTGACAGAACCGGTATGCCTGTATGAAGGAATTAAGTCATTCATTCGGTTTAGAACTCTCAGAAAGGTCGATTTCCCACAACCTGACGGACCTACTACTGCAGTTACCTTTCTCTGAGGTATATCACAGGTAACTTCTTTAAGAGCATGCTTCTCGCCATAGAAGACATTTAGGTTTTTTATTTTGAATATTGGTTCAGTCATCTCATCCCTCCATCTTCCGAGATTCCCTTCTTCTCCTGATTGCAACCGACATGAACAGCGCCACCACGATGATCAAGAGAACTGATACGCTTCCCTCCAACTTCGGAGTTACATTGTCAGGATAAATCGCAGATAAAACAAATATATGTGTAGGCAGAGCCATCGCTGGTTCAAAAGGACTTGAAGGATTTCTAGTTATATAGAAGGCAGCTCCCGTGAAAAGCAACGGCGCGGTCTCACCAATTATTCTCCCAATTGCGATGATTACTCCGGTAAGTATTCTTGAAGAGGATGCAGGTATAACAATTTTGAAGGTTGTTTCGGCTTTATTGGCGCCCAAGGCCATCGATGCTTCTCTGTATGACTTCGGGACCGCTACAAGACTTTCATGAGTATTGGAGATTATATACGGAAGTGACATAATTCCGAGTGTCAGGCCTCCTGCAATGAGTGAAGTTCCGAATCCAAAGGTGATCGAGAAAAGCGACAAGCCGAACATTCCGAAGACGACGGAAGGTATTCCGGCAAGAATGTTGTTCGCTGTCAACACTAGGCGCTGTAGACGATTCTCCTTACTATACTCACTGAGATATACTGCTGCGAGTATCCCAACAGGTACCGAGAAAAGAAGAGCTATCGACAGGAAATAAACAGTCCCCAGCATTGAAGGCCAGATTCCGCCTTCGGTCATTGAGTTTCTTGGAAATGAAGTCAGAAACTCCAGGTTTATATCATCTAAACCAGACAGTATTAGGAACCCTACGATTAAAAGAATTATGGTCACCAGAAGATAGGATATGATTCCGAAAACTATCTTCGCAATTCTATCTATTATCATCTTCTCATTCCTCTCTTCAAGCGCATTGCCGTAACTGTGAAGATAAGAGATATCATCAGAAGGACTACTCCTATCATGAAGAGGGCGAAGTAATGAGTACTTGCTAGCTCCACTTCTCCCATTTCACCTGCTATTGCAGCTGTTAGGGGTCTTACAGGATCGAAGATTGATTGTGGAATCATGGTTGCCCCCCCCGCAATCATTAAGACCACCATAGTCTCTCCAATTATTCTATTCGTTCCAAGAATGATTGCGTTGAGAATTCCGCTTCTGGCCTGGGGAATGAGCACCCTGAAAAGAGTTGAGGTCATATTGGCGCCGAGTGCCAGTGAGGCTTCTTTCTGATCCACTGGGACGGCTTTCAACGCATCTTCTATTAGAGTTACGAAATAAGGTATTGCAAGAACAGAAAGCATCAAAGAGGCATTCAAAATATTCAGTCCGGTCCACACTTTCATCGGGAATAGGTCCATCAACCATTTGGAAATATATTTGAGACCAAAACTTCCCAGTACTACTGAAGGTATTCCCGCCGTAAGCTCAAATACATACTTCAGGAAATCGTGTGTCTTCCTGTTTCCGAACTCCGCAAGGAAAATAGCGGATATGAACCCCAACGGGATAGAGATAAGCAATGTAAGCCCGGTGACTGCAAGCGTGCCGGATAAGAGAGCGAGGATGCCGAATTCGGCATCCTCGTACGTTGGGTACCAGCGAGAGCTGAGGAAGAAGTCTCTCAAAGATATCTTTCCAAAGACTCTGACTCCATCAGATATCAGAAAGAAGAATATTCCGAACAGAATAACCATTGTCAGTAGGGCAGCGCCCGTTACCAACACTCTTGAGAAAAGGTCAATTCTCTTCCTACTCAACTCGCTTCATCCGTTCCTACTCTATGCCGTAAGCGTTTACATAGCCCACACTGAGAACCGCCGACTGGCCTTCAGGTGAAAGAGCGAATCTCAAGAAGTCTCCTGTAACACCTGTGGGGAGTCCGTTGGTTGCATCGACAAACATGAATAGCGGCCTTGATATTGGGTATGCACCGGAGTTTACGTTAGCTACGGTCGGTTCAATATTCTCTACTGTAAGAGCTTTGACGTCTTCGGTGATGTATCCCATTCCGATATAACCAATGGCGTAGCGATTTTGCATAACCTGTTCAACTTCGGCCCTCGTCGATGCAAGCTGCTGAACCTGTGGTGCTAACTTTTCGCCTTTCATTACTTGCTCAACGAAGTACTCGAATGTTCCCGATGCATTGTCTCTGGACAGGGGTACTATTCGCACTTTTGGCAGCGAAGAATCGATTTGATTCCATGTGGTCACCTTACCCGAGTAAATGTCGTAAAGCTGTTGAACAGTTATGTTTTCAATCTCAAGAGACTTATTGACAACTATTGCTATTCCATCGTATGCAACGATGAAGGGAATGAAGTACTTACCTTCTTTGTTCATCTGCTCGATCTCCGAGCTCTTGATCCATCTACTGGAGTTTGCGATGTCCGTCTGCCCGTTGAACAGAGCTTTTATACCGGTTGAAGACCCCGCACCCTCAATCGATATCTCTGCATCCGGGTTGATTTCTTTGTAGGCTTCGGCCCACAGCTGTGCGACAGGATAAACAGTGTTTGAGCCCTTAATAACAAGAGTAGAACCAAATGCCGTTCCGACTAACATGAGCAAAACAAATACAGTACCGAAACTCTTCATAGCCACACCTCCTGAAGTTTTTTCCACATTTTATTTATACACAGAAGGTGTTATAGGGGTTTTATAAGAGTATTCCTATTTGTCCTTGCTGCTGAAATGTGCTGCTAGAGAAGAATTTCCGAGCAATAAGTATTCCAAGTTCAGATTCTTGAAGTCTTCGGCAGTCGCACTATATTGTAAAATCCTTATCAGTAGGTGCTTATGAACGACAACGACGATTATTATCGGTGGTTTAAGAACTTTACGCTTACTGAATTGCAGTAAAGAGCCGTTAATCTCGTCTCTGGATATAGAAACTGTCGAGAATCAATCCCTTTGCCGTCTTCGCATAACCAAACAGACCATCAACGGTATAGTTGAACAACATGTAGTGATATGCATTTGCAGACGCGATCAGGTCTTTTCCTGAGCCAATGTCATAGAGCGGTGCACCACCACCGGCTGAAATAACGTAGGTCACACCGTTTTTCTCGACCCTCTGGTAACCGTGATCATGCCCGTTTAGAACTAGATCTACTTTGTAATCTTCGAATACCGGCACAAGATACTGCTGTATATAGAGATGGTCGCCATGAGGGCCGAAACTATAGGGGGGATGGTGGAAGTAGACTATTATGAATGCAGGGTCTCCCTCTTTTGCCTCTTCGAGTTCTGTCAACAGCCAAATGTACTGCAGTGAATACTTGTCGAAAGCTTCATTCGTATTTAGACAGATAAAGAATACGTCACCGTACCAGAAACTATAGTATCGCTTATTGCCGGGAAAAGCAAAGAACTTTGTGTAGTTCTCGGCAGATGCCTCGTGATTACCAATTGTACTGTAGAAGACGCTATCCGATAAGATGTCAATTACATTGAAAAAACTTGTCCATTCATCGAGAGTGTCGTCTGAGGATACGAGATCTCCTGTATGTATGACCAGCGGAACATTTTCACGGGCAATTCCATGGGCAATTTCGAGATGCACCGCATGGTTGCTCCTGCTGTCTCCATAGACTGCGAAGCTAAATGGGGTCCTTTTCAAAGGAGCTGTTGTAAATATGCCGCCATTCCTGAAGATTACTTTTCCGTCCTTTTCGCTTTTTACAGTGTATGCGTAACTCATTCCCGGTTGAAGACCGGAGACTTTGAATCTGTGCAACGTAACTTCCTGCTCGGAATAGATTGATTCATTTGAACCATCGTATACAATCAGGAAAGAGTCGGAAGGCTCCTCGGTAAACCAGTTAATCGTTACCCCATCCCCAGAAACATCATTAAGATAGAGAGAGAAGAGCTGAGAGATTACCAGAAGAAATATCAGAATTGTGTATTTTTTCACTTTAGTCATCTCCTTTGGTCTGTTGTAGATGTTAGACTGATCCAACTCATAAGAGATTATAACGAAAAAGCGGTTTTGCATCTCGTTATAAAATCTCGCGAATTCCATTTTATTTTTGATGGCAGACAACTATCCGGCGGTTCAAAGAATTTTGGATCACCGTAATGCATCATAATTAAATCTACTCAAGAGATCACGAGATAGCGATGATTAATTGCGTGATATAATCTCAAAGCGGAGGTGAGCCAAATGGAATTATACAGTAGTGAGAGTGAACCGCCACTTTGATTTGTCTCGCCCATTGAAGCCTCCCTCTATCTAATCGGAGTTGCTTTGCTACTAGAAGAGGAGGTGTAGGTGTGCGAGAGATACTGATTTCAGAGAATGGAAAAATGAAAGTCATAGAGTCACCGACGGAAGGCTGTTGGATCAATGTTATTGCACCTGACAGTGGTGACATAGCTTTTCTCAGAAGTTTGGAGATCGACGAGGACTTTGTGTATGATGCTCTTGATCAGGAAGAAAGGGCAAGGTTTGAGCAAGACGAAGAACTCATCTACGTGATTACTAAGCTTCCATACTTCGATATCAATGACGAGGCAGTTCCGTACAGAACGACTACTCTTGGTATCGCTATGAAGTCCGGTTATTTTGTTACCATAAGTGGTTTCGAAAACGCCATTGTTTCTGACATAGTTGAAGGCAGAGTTAGGGACATATCAACCAAGAAGCGTAATCGTTTTCTTCTAAGAATCTTCGATAGGGCAACGGTTTATTACCTTAGGTATCTGAAGGAAATCCGAAGACTGTCAAATGAAGTCGAATCAGAGTTGCACAGATCGACCAGGAATCAAGAACTGGTGGCAATGTTGAATCTTGAAAAGTCTTTGGTCTTCTTTACCACATCTCTTAGGTCCAACGAGTTGATGTTTGAAAAGCTGAAGAGAGCCAACATCCTAACTTTATACGAGGAGGACGAAGAGCTGTTTGAGGATATTTCCATTGAGAACAGACAGGCTATAGAGATGGCGAATATTTACAGCGACATTCTGACGGGAATGATGGATGCCTTCGCGTCTGTTATTTCCAACAACCTCAACGTTGTAATGAAGATACTGACAATAGTGACTTTGTCTCTTCAGATTCCGACACTGGTTGCATCGATGTATGGAATGAATGTCAAACTTCCTTTTATGAACTACAGTTCTATCTTCTACTGGTCAATGGGTCTCTCGGGAGTTGTGGCGTTTCTTGTTGCCATAATACTCTTCAAAATTAGATGGTTTAAGAAGTAGTTCGTAGAGACTTAAGAAGGAAGATCTGAGTCAACGAAGTCAACAGTAGTACGGGGGGGATTAGCGCAACTGGAAGAAATAGCCCTAAGACTGCATAGAAGAGAGCCATGCCGGTAGATATTAAGAGCGTGACTCTCTTTTTCTGTCCAAAGAGCTTGAATATTTTGTCGTAATAGTGATCTCTATCACCTGTGAAAGGTGATTTCATTGCAATAGATCTTCTCAAGAAACCCACGAAAAGGTCAAGTACTACGGGCCAGCAAATAGCTGCAACTCGAACGAAATTCTGACTTCCCCAAGACTGTATGAGTAACGTTCCCACAAATGTTCCGGCGATGTATGATCCCTGATCCCCCATAAAAAGCCTTGCGGGGGGAAAATTGAAGATCATATATCCGGCATAAGCGCCAGCGACTGCAAGAGACATAAGAGGCACAAATCCCGTGAAGAAGGCGAAGATTCCGAAAACAATCATATTAGTTGAGCATATTCCGTCAAGTCCATCCACCATATTATAGGCGTTAACCGTTCCTGCAAAGATGATTGAGAGTATTATCGAATCGACTGTCGAGAAGCCATAGATTACGAATGCAACGGAGAATCCGACAAGAATTTCCACTACCAGTCTGATCTTTGGTGATATGCCTCTTATGTCGTCCGCAAAGCCCAGAATCCACATGATGATTATTGCGGGGAAGAACTCCGGACTCTGAATTAGCCATGGAACAAGCGCAAGTAGAATTGCAGTTCCACCCATATAGCTAATCGGTTTTTCGTGGGGCTTTAGAGTTCCCGAAGGCCTGTCTACCAGATCTAGCTTAATGCCAACTCTACGAAAAAGGAAACATAGTACGGCCGAGAGAACGAGAGCGTAGACAAAAGCCATCATCAGTTATACTCCAAAGCCTTTTCAATAGTGTGGGCAACGAACTGCTGTTCTTGTTCAGACAGATTATTGAAGAAAGGAATAGCAACCGTTCTTCTTGCGAGCTCTTCAGTTACGGGAAACATGCCATTCTTGAATCCAAACTTTGTCATATAAAAGGGTTGAAGGTGTATAGGTCTGAAATAGTCTCTGCACTGAACACCATTGTCATTGAGGTATTTCATGAAGTTGTCTCTCTCTATCTTTTCATCAAGCCTTATGACATATACGAACCAGCCGATACTTGTAGCGTAGTCTGCTACAAAGGGAGTCTCTACTCCATCAATCTTTGAAAGCAATTTCTCATATCTGTCGGCAACTCTCTGCCGCTTTGCTAGAATTTCATCAATTCTCTTAAGCTGCTCTAAACCCAGTGCTGCCGACATCTCGTCCATCCGATAATTGTAGCCCAACCTCACATGTTCAAGCCAATTTTCTGATGTGCCTCTTCCCTGATTCCGCATGCTTTTCGATAATTCGGCAATCTTGCTGTCGTCAGTAACAATTATTCCACCCTCTCCAGTTGTGATTTGCTTGTTTGGATAGAATGCAAATGCACCTGCGAGACCGAAAGTGCCGGTTCTCCGCCCCATAAAGGAGCTTCCCAGCGCCTCACATGAATCCTCTATGATTTTTACGCCGTGTCTGTTACAGACACCTTCTATCCCGTCCCATTCAAGGGGATGACCAAAAATATCGACCGCCATGAAAACATCTGGAATGAAGGGTCCTAACTCAATTTGACCTGTATTCAAACCGTTTTTCGAATAATAGCCAAGAGCATCTTCCAAAGTCTCTGGAGAGATGTTGTATGTTGCCTCGTCAATATCTGCGAAAACAGGAACGGCGCCTTCGTATACTGCAACATTGGCTGAGGACACAAAAGTGAAGGAGCTTGTGATCACCGTCTGGCCCTGTTTCAAGTCGAGAGAGCGAACTATAAGATGAAGAGCGCTGGTCCCGCTGTTTACTGCAACTGCGTGCTCGACACCAATATATTCTGCAAACCTTTCTTCAAATTCTGCGACTTTTGGGCCGATGGATAGAATTCCGCTACTCATGAGTTCAGTAACAGCGGATATCTCTCTTTCAGTTATGTCAGGTCTGGAAAGGGGTATAAACACTACTTCACCTCCTGGGGAGACTTTGAAAATAGAGAAAGCATTAGTCCCAGCATGAACGACCATAATGCGGCAAGACCAATCTGGAAGTCTTTTGGCAGTAAAAAGGTCAATGTGTGTGCTGGAAGCCAGAACCATATCAGAGAGAATAAGGCTTTATCGACGTTTTTCCAGTTCTTAGTTTGAAGAATAAGATTATCGAGCAACCTGTGAAACAGAACCAAGAAGACTCCAAACTGAAGATTCATTGATGCAGAGCGCGTGACTGCATTCAGAAATGAGTCTTCTGCGAAGGATGTCGGCAGAATTCTGTTGATTACCAAAGCAGAAACGAATCCCTCGTAGCCAATGAAGGCAATCTTTATGAAGATTGATAGGAAAGCCCATTCAAGCGCCTTCAAAACCATTACGGAAGCAGAGAGGTTTTCCTTAGAATCTGCAATCTTTACGCTGACATAATCGCCTAGAGTTCCGAGAATCGAGAACTGAATCATTGCAGAAACAAAGGGGAAATCTCTGACAAATTCCACATACCATCTCATCGAAAATCACACCCTGCACTTATTTTGACTGTGGCATCGTCAACTATTTCGGCCGTGATTTTGTTCAGCTCTTCAAAATCGTTGTTATCAACGGCTGCCCTAAGGCGACTAACTATCGAAAATAAGGTCGTTTCATCCATTGCTTCCTTTGTCTTCAGACGAAAAATCTTTGGATGCTTCGTCTGAATAAATTCTTCGTTCGTAAGGACAAGTTCCTCGAATAATTTCTCGCCCGGTCGAACTCCCGTGTACTTTATTTCTATTTCTTGCTGCGGTACGTATCCTGCCAGTGTGATCATCTCGTTTGCAAGAGAAGAGATCTTGACGGGTTCTCCCATATCTAGCACGAAAACGTCTCCGCCTCCGGAGTAAGCTCCTGCCTGAAGCACAAGCGATACAGCTTCTGGGATAGTCATGAAATATCTAGTCATTCTTGGGTCCGTCACGGTAACGGGACCGCCCGACTGGATTTGCTTCTTAAAGAGGGGGATCACGCTTCCTCTGCTTCCCAGAACATTGCCAAATCTGACTATGCCGAACCTTGTTTTACTTCTCGATGAGATAGACCTAACGAACTCCTCTGCGATTCTTTTTGAAACGCCCATTACAGAACTCGGCTTGACGGCTTTATCAGTAGATATTACCACCATAGTCTCCGCACCGAACTCACTGGCAAGCATAGCAACGTTGTAAGTGCCGATGGAATTTACTTTGAACGCTTCCGTCGGGTTCTCCTCCATAAGAGGAACATGTTTGTGGGCTGCTGCATGAAAGATGACTTCAGGTCTCATCGTTTTTAAGATGTATCTCATTCTTGATGAATCGGCAACGTCGCAAATCAGCTGACAGAGATCGAGATCGGGAAACAACGACCCAATCTCCTGTCTGATCTCATAGATGCTGTTTTCTCCCTTACCCGCCAGCAGCAGTCTTCTGGGCTTCAGTGGAGCTATCTGCCTGCAAAGCTCACTTCCGATGCTTCCTCCGGCACCGGTTACGAGTACAGTTCTTCCGACAATGTAACCCTTAAGTGAATTCACATCGATGCGCACGCTCTCTCTGCCAAGCAAGTCCTCAATGTTGATCTCTCTCAAGTATCCTAGCTTCGCTTTGCCATCCATTATCTCTGTTATGCTAGGCAGTGTCTGAGCTTTTACCTTTCCCACATCGATCTTTGAGAAAATCCTTCTCAAAGTAGCTGCATCAGCAGAAGGGATTGCGATTATGACTCGCTTCACATCCATCTTTTCAACCAAGGCCATGATTTCGTCTGTGTTTCCTAAAACCGGGACTCCCCTGATCCGTTTTCGAAGTTTTCTTGGGGAATCGTCGATAAACCCTATAACCAGTCCGTTTTCTGGGCGGCGAGACAATTCCTCCGCTATTGAAGTTCCCGCATCACCGGCGCCCACTATCAGTACTCTCTCTGCAGAGGAAACGACATGATGATTTCTACTCAATATGCTCAGCCAAAATATCCTTGACCAGATAATCAAAAACACAGAGATAATGGCAGCCATAGTCGATACCGTGAATGGTACCGTAAGAAACCTGACGCCAAAAAGATTCAGAAGTCTTCCGGTAGCAAACCCTACTGCATAACCTATGACGACCGCCCTGAGAATAATCAGATAATCTCTGAAGTAGCTGTAGCTCCAGGCTATTGTATAGACTCCATTCAGAATCAGAGAGACTACTATGAATAAGCTGAAGTAGACTCCATTGACAAAGAACTGAGGTTCGTCCAAAGTGAAGATTCCGTATCTGAAGTACATACCTAAAATGAATGCGAAATAGACCATCAACGAATCGAAAACCAGAAGTGTCAGATTTCTTCTGAAGCCACTTAGATCACCGTGTCTTTTCAAGCACCTCACCTCATGGAGATTCTAGCATACTTAGCGCAATCTCAGAATCCGGAAGCCATCTGAAAATGATCTCAGCTTCAACACCCCTTAGTAACACGAGAAAACCTCTCGTCTGTCTGAGCAACGCGAATCGCAGATTGAGCAGACAGCTCCTTGTCTTTGATCTCGAGCATTATGTCAAAATCATATGAACTGCTTATTCTAAGAAAGTCTGAAAAATGCTCAAGATCGATGCTCTCCGTGTGTTTACCCTTTCTTGCTTCACCTTGTTGAGTGCTGTAGTCTACAACGGGGATGCCGTCTTCAGGAAGCCATGTCCACTGAGAAAGCTTCAGCGAATCCAATTGAGTTATTCCATCGCCGAGAATTGAGTGATGGAATACGTCAAGAAGTACGGGAATACCAGTAGAGTTATGTATCGAGAGACAGTCCACCAGCGAGTAAAGCCTCTCATCATTTTCAATGACTAGCCTTTCGCAAACGTTTTCGGGCAGATATTTGTACCGATCAATGAATCTTTCCATAGCTTCTTTCTTCTTTCCGTAAACTCCACCAACGTGAATCTGAATCTTCGCACTCTTGTCAAGCCCCATAAGATCCAGAAGCTTGGCATGATACTTAAGCTCAGAAATACTGTTTTCCAGAACTTCACGCTTGGGTGAGTTAAGTAAGACGAACTGATCGGGGTGCATTGAAATCCTCATATCGTATGTTCTTATCATCTTCCCGATTCTGTCGAAGTCACTCTTGAAATGCATCTCCCAGTCAACCCTACAAACAGGGTGGGATGCAAACGGAATCAAGTCTGAGGTTATTCTGAAGAAGAGGATACTCTTCGCTCTGTTGAATTCAAGGATCTTTTCAAGGCACATGAGATTTGCCGCTGTAGTTTCAATCAATCTCTCTTCGCTGTATGATGAAAGCCTGAATTTCCTCGCAGAACAGCACTTTACGGTTCTGTTGATGCATGGGTATCCAATCTTCATCTTCTACCTCCTACCATAGTATTTTAGCTGAGTTTCGGATAGAGAATGTATAATTGATTCGATATTGATTGAGAGGTGAGTTCTTTGAGGGTTAAGAAGCAGCAATCTTTCCCATTTCTTAGGGTAGCCGTTGTTGTTTTTTTTGGGCTTTCAATCCTTCTTCTTGTGCTTTTTGCTGTTCAACTGGGAAAGGTGAAGAATCTTGCGGACAAGATTGCGAACCTCGAAAAGCATCAGGCGGCACTTGAACTGGAGATAAGTGCTGTAACGGGTGTACAGAGAACTATGAACGTTAATCTTTACTATTACAACGAGCTTCTAGACAGATTGATAAACGGTGAAATAGCTTGCGATATAGAAGCTGTTATCCCTGTACAAAGAACAATTCCGGTTTCTCAGTCTCCAATTAACGACGTTGTACGTCTTCTTATAAGAGGTGAACTGACAAAGGCAGAACGAGACCTCGGGTTCAAGACGGAATTCCCTGGTAGAGAGCTTCAGTTTCTTGGAGCGAAGCTGGAAAATGGAGTTCTCTATCTGAGATTCTCGGATCCTTCGGGATTCACTTCAGGTGGATCGTGCAGAGTGAGCCTCCTGAAGGCACAGATTGAGAAGACTGCACTGCAGTTTGATACCGTCAAAAGTGTTGTCTTAGAACCCGAAAACATCTTCCAACCCTAGAGTGAGTGCGAGCTGAAACTGAAGTTTACTATGTGGTAATGCGCAAAGCAATTGACTTTAACAAATATCCGTGGTATAATCATCACTAAGACGTCCGAAAACGGGCGTCTTTTTCGTTGTCTCTCTTTGCTCTGCTATTCCTTTTCATTCAGAAAAAGACAAGTATTATGAGAGTCGTACCTATGATTCCTACTATTCCAAGACCGTATTTCTCCCACTTTGCGAGTCCGGTTTGATAATGGAAAGCTCTCATCTCTCTAATCCACCTTGGGACAGCTGCTATCTGGGCTACCGTGAATCTCTCTTTTTTCCCGAAAGTTATCCATGCCCTTCCGGAACCTTCAGCCTCAATTTCAACAGAATAGATCCCCTCTTTAGTGAGCTCTGAGTCGTGCCTGACGTAAAGATATGAGTAAGTATCGCCAAAAAACTCGTACATTATCTCAGGTTCTGCGCTTTCGAGGAAGAAGTCTTCGAGAACCTCTCGATCTGGACCATAAAATGTCAGATTCGGTCGGAAATCCGCAGTTGATTTCATATTGTCAGCTTCCTTTGGTACTCCAAAAAGCATATGAAACTGTTGGCCAACGGTACTTATATTCTGCAGCAAACAGGTCCCTTCGAAAACAAATCTGATCTTCTCCGCTGATGAGAAAATGTAGTAATAGATTTGGGAAAGATCAATTTCTTTTACAAGATATCCTTCCACAAAGTCTTCAGGAGTAAGGAAAAAGGGAATGTGTGAAAAAGCCGAGCTGGCAAAGACAATCAGTAGTGACACCAAAATCAGTGTCTTCTTCATAGAAAGCCTCCTAAATTGGAGTGAATACAAGTAAGTTTACCAGCAATTGCCTTATTTTCTTTCAGCTGGAAATAGTGGGGAAGCCTAAATCATGAACATTTTTGAGGCAAGCATATAAGACCAGAGAGTTAACTGAGTTGATCGGAGCAAATTTCGTTTAACCATATTCACAGGCAGTTAGACCTGTCTTTGATAGCAATCGTGTATCGAGGCAAAACAACAAGTTTAGTCTCTCCGGTAATTCCAACTTCAGGAGTCACAATATTCTTTCAAACGATGAAATCTCCAGTGAGTATTCCCACTCATTTGACCTCAAGTTTCTAGACTCGGTCTCGAGTTCCCCTACCTGGTTATCGTATGGATCAGATCTATAGAATCTCTTGGCAGGCACAAGGGGAGACATGAAAGCTGAGTTAGAAACCATTCTGTATGCATCGAGATTACCAAAATAGAATTCTCTGTATGCCGGTATATCTTTTCTTGACCCTCCAAATGAACAGTCTACAGGCAGCCAGCCGAAAGGCTCAACCCAGAACATCGCCCAGTCATGAGGGCTGGCACCCAAAGGAGCTGCAAACCATCCGGACTGCCATCTGGCAGGAATACCTTTAATCCTGCAAAGGGTAATGAACAAGAGAGCCTTCACTCCGCAGTCGCCTCTAAGATTGACGGCTGCGAATTCGGAGAGATTCGGATAGAGTGCATACTCACTCATAAAAGTGTACTTGACGTTTTCACATATCCAGTCGTAAAAACTCTTCGCGATGAAATAAGGGTTATTTTCGCTCCCGACAATTTCCTCCGCCAAAGATCTGACTAGAGGCGAAAAGACTACATGAGGAGCTTGTTCGCATAGATAGCCCGAGAATCTCTTTGCGTCAGGTTCTACACAGCTAAAGGGGTCTAGGGAAGTAGATATTTCGGAGATTTCGTATTCATATTCGATGCTGAAAACCGTATCGTTCTTTGCAGCAGTTTCCATGTATACAGTACGCTGAGAGTAGTCAGCCGGTGATAGAAAATAGCTGTGGCTTGAACTCAAGATCCTTGTTGAAGACACCTGATCTCCAACTCTGGATACAGGTAACCAGCAACGATAGACACTTTCATCGGAACCTTCGACGGAAATCGATGACTTTGCTACTACTCTAAATCTTGCGGGTTGCCTTTCACTTATCAGTCGATCTATTTCTTTGTGGAGAGAGACTCTGGTCGCTTCCCTATCTGTGTTCTTGCTTTTCAGTCGCTTCTCGTATTCTGGCATCGTGAATAGGAGGTTCTTATCGAATCTCTTCTCGAATTTCTCTTCACCGTCGAAAATCATGGAGTCGAGCTTTCTGGCGCTGTTGAGAGAATCGAATTCCCCTTCAGTGAATCCTTCAATATCTCTTGAGAGAATCCCCAGAGCCTCTGAAGCCGAATAGGGATAGTTGTTTTTGAGCCTTACGATTCTCTCTCTTTCCCACCTTAGTCTTTCAATCATTATCGATGGGAGATAATCATCTAGTTGGATCTCTAACTCCTTTAAAGCGCCGTCATAATCCCCAATACTTTCGAAGAAGCTTATCTTCTCCGGAAGTTGTGCCGCAAGAAACTTCATATCCGTCCCCCCCATTCAGTTCAACCTGTTAAGTCAAGATGATTATATCAGCTGCAAGGTCTTTCCAAAAAAAGGCGGTCTCCGTTCTGAGACCGCTATTCTTTTGAGATATTAGGGGTGGAATTTTCTCCACTGAATAAGCCTGAGCAATTCTGTGCCAGAAAAACTATGCATCGAGTGAGAATCAGCATGCCAAGTCAATGTAAGCCTTTTGAATTTACGTTGAATGCTGTCAATGAACAGATGATGACATTGAGCTCGCAAGCGAATGATCCTGTGCAAGACAATTACCCCGAAACGGAAATCAGTGTTTCTTTTGTCTTGAATTGCCGAATTCTCACTTCCCGTTTTTCAGAGACAAGCACTAAACTTGATACGCTCACTAAACCTAAACAATCATTGATTCTCCTTGGATTTCGGGGAAGTTCGATTCATGCCATTGTTTTGATCTTGTTTGTGCGCCACATTCATTCACAGATCACTAGAACGTATTCTAGACTGGTAGAGATCCATGCTCAGGGTACTCTTTCGTCTATCATACAGGTTCCTGCGACAGTTAATAGAAGGCATTCTTAATTGATCAGTATAGGATGAATGTAACTCGAGAACTCAAATAATGGCGAGCAGGAAAAGAGAGCTCCGCGTTCGGAAAGAGTAGGGGTATTTGTCATATAATGGTTGTTGAAGAGACGGCGCCTAGCTTTGGTCAAGTGAAGAGTATGTAGTTGGCAGCCAATATGAATTCCGGAGGTGCTAATGTGGCAGAAATCGAGTTGAACAAAGCTGTTCCCGATTTTTCTTTGCCCGATCAGACCGGAACTGAAGTGTCATTGTCGGATTTTTTGGGCAAGAGAGTCGTTCTATACTTCTATCCAAAAGACAATACTTCGGGTTGTACTCTTGAGGCGGAAAACTTCAGAGATCTAGCGGATCAATTTGCCAGTAACAATGCGGTTGTAATAGGAATCAGTAGGGACAGTCAAAAGTCTCATCAAGGCTTCGCACTCAAACTTGATCTAAACTTCTCCATTCTAAGCGATAAGAATGAAGAGATACACAAGCTGTTTGACGTGATTAAGCCGAAGAAGATGTACGGTAAGGAGTATCTGGGAACTGAGAGATCGACGTTCATTATTGACGAAGAAGGGGTTCTCATTAGGGAGTATAGAGGTGTTAAAGCAAAGGGTCACGCACAAGAAGTCCTGAATTTCATAAGCAAGTTGAAGTAGGCGGGAGAAGTAGTCTGTAGCAAACCTTGCTATACATCTTTTCGAAACCCTCTTTTACCGAAAGTGCCGTAAAGCCCCTTGCTTCAGCTATGGGGATATAAGGCACAACCGATTAGAAAAGTGATGTTTTTCAATCGGCTTAATTCTTCTATTTGTATCAAATAGTTTGATATGGTCTAATACATGTATGAACACCAAATTTAAGTCGAAAAACAATGTTGTTTACTCTTGCAAGTACCATATAGTCTGGTGCCCTAAATATCGTAGGAAAGTTTTGGTTGGTGATGTAGACCTACGATTAGAGGAGTTGATTGTAAGTATGAGAAACAGCTTTTACGGAGAACGGAGAGCCGATGACGGTCAACGTGGTCTTCATCAGCGTCCCCGGACGTTTCTCCGGACATCACTTTCTGCGCAGCAACATAAATTCTTGACGATGTCGGCCTTGCGTCCGTTGATGTTCTCCGGCGTCTTCCGTCTAATCTTTCGTTCTTCTTCGTGTCTAGAGCTCGCAACTTGGAACTGGCAACTTGCAACTGTTCTTGGCCGCTCAACGTGACTGGCTCATCAATCACTTTCTAAGTCCGCGAGCCTCTCCCTTTCGTCTATCTTCGTTCCTTCCTCATCGACCGCGCAGGACTGTCCATCGATAATGGCTGTTCGAACTGCCCCTTTGGCTACTGACATCTTGCTCAAACCCGGGGCATCGAGGATGCCCAGTTTGATTGCCGTGTAAATTGTCTCGGGCGATGAGAGCTCGCCTGTTTTGATCTTCTCCATTGCCTCTATGATCGTTGCAGATTCACTCTTGAGGTATTCCTTGTGGTTCTGAATCTCCTTATCCTGCTTGAAGTCGGGAATCCCTTTGATCGCCTCGTTTATCGCCTGTTTGGCCATCTTAACGCTTTCTATGATCTCTACATCTGAGGCCCTTCTTGTTGCTTCACAGTAAGCGACAACATGAACGATCTCCGGGTCAATGTTCATAGCAGTATAAACGGATGTTACCAGCTGACCCATAGCCAGATTGGGGTCGGCTGGAAGAGACATAAGTCCGGGCCTTACCATCGTAACTGGCGTGAAGTTCTCATCCTTCAAAGACTCGATCAACTCTTTTTTTGCGAGCGCCTTTGCCAGATCCATTCTTGGAGAGATCCCCGGTGGCGTGTTAAACATGTACTGCGCAACGTACACTTCTACGCCGAGGCGCTTAGCGCAGAGGGCGGCAAGATAGGCGGTAGTCACTTCGACTGCAGCATGGCAGTATCTTAGCGCCCACTGATGGGCCTCGTTTATCTCGACCGGGATGCCCTTTCCTCCATTCCAGGCGATCGCTCCCTGATTGTCTCTTATCGCTTCGAGCAGTTCGCGATCCGATCTCCCATCTAGCTGCGAGTACCAGGTTAGAGGAATCGCCGCCCAGGCGTTGTTCAGCGTCTCTTTGAAGAGAAGAGAGAACTTCAGAAGATCTCTTGTTCCTGAGTAGCAGCGCATCAAGGGATAGTTCCCTGTTCGGCTTGCCTCATACATTCTTTCAAAATCCTCTCTAGTTCTGAAGGGAGCGCCGCCGGCTCCGTCTTCGGAAGAGATCATATTCTCCTGTTGAAAGAACCATTGCTGGCAGTTCTGATCCGGGGCAAGTGAGATGATATCCAGCAGTCCGGATTCGGCAAGATTCCGGACGGCCTTCTCAGTTGCTTCAACGGTCTCCAGACCTATATGATGCCTTATCAACGGATAGGGCTTCTTAGATGTTATTCTTTCGAGAAGCGACTGCGGGTAATCAACCTCGCCTTTTGCATCTGTCGTGCCCCTGAGGAACATAACGACTTCTTCCGGCATCTCGCTGCCATCGAAGACCTTCTCGAAGAGACCGCTTCTCTCTGCTATTTCAGCAGTCTCAACCGTTCCACCGAAGATCAGTCTTTTCTCGATCCCCCTGTTCTCCAGAGACAGCTTCAGTTCGCGCAGTAGCTGCTCGCAAGACTCCTTGCCCAATCTGTAGCTCACCGCAAGTATGTCAGGCGAAGCCTCTTCTACACTGTCCAACAGCTTGTCTATGCCGATTACACTTCCAATGTATGTCGTCTCGTAGCCTTCCCTTTCGGCCAGATGGAGGAAATTCAAAATGCCAGCAGTGTGTATGTCGCTCCCGATAGCTCCCGCCAGTATCTTCATATCAGTTCCCTTCCTCCACGTACCTGGTCAGTTCTTCAATAGACATTTTATCGACACCGAGACTGGCTAGACTTCTCCCCCCGCTCCAGAAGTCTCTCTCCATAACCGCTCCAGCAATATTGATTATAGAATCTATGACTTTCGTCTCTATTTTGAGCTTCTTTCCAAAGCAGCTGATCGGAACGAGGCTCATAGGCACATCTTCCATTATGTATCTGTTCTCTATGCTTATCGGGGCCATTATCCCTCTGTAGCCTTCGTTGCTGTGAATGGCCGTATATAGGTCTTCGCCTTTGACGTCATAAGCATAGTCAAGCCACTCCTTGGCGCCCATTGCCTCAACGCCAAGAGTTTTCGTGACCTCGCAGCGCTCTCTGTCCAGTGCTTCCAAAGCTCTCGCGACCGATGGGCTTATGCCCTCTAAGTAGAACTGGAAGTCTCCGTGTTTCGTCTCAATCCAACCGGCGTTCATAAGTATCGCACCGGGATGAAAGACTGCGCCTATGTTGTTGAAACTCGTGTAAAGTACGTTCTTCGCCAGTGTAAACTCTGGCATGATCTCGCTTATTATCGGCATGATCGCCTCGTTTTCCTTTGAAGGCAGAACAGAAATCGGAACGGCGTTCTTTATCCTGAATATCCTTACCATCCCCGGACCAGAGATTCTCGAAGCGAAGACGAAGGTTTGGGCCTCGGCAATTACCACTTTCTCTCTAACGCCCTTCTCCCTGAAGATCTTATCGAACTCCAGCGCCCCTCCGGTTCGGCCCGGATTCAGAACTATAATTTGCCCTTCCGTAACGCAGTCGGCCAGACCGGCGGCAATCTGAGCATGAGCAAAGGCAGGCACGACCACCATGATTGCCTCTGCCCCATTTATCGCCTTTTTCATATCCGTTCCGACGTACTTGAGTTTGGCCTTTCCGCTAGACTCACCTTCAACTCTTATTTTCCGGTCATCAAGTATCGGTAGTATTCTCTTTTGACTCCTGTTGTAAAGCGAGACATCATGTCCTCGCATCGCAAGGACCGCCGAAAGAGCTTGTCCACCGTTGCCAGCTCCAATTACAGCTATCTTCATAGAACCACCTCCCCAATCCCCTGTGCAGAAAAAGAATAAGAAACAAATGATAACCTGCAAAGAACAGATACTCCAAAGCGAATGGAATGTCTGCACTCCCATTATACAGAAATCCTCCTTGTGAACTAAGTGAATGAAGCCTTCTGAGCTAGTTGGAACGCGATGCGCGGACCTGGCTTCAGAAATGAATTTTGGAGATTTCCTCACATGATATAATTATTATGTGTCAGAATAGTAATGATCCCAGAAGTAGCTTCAGGTAAGTCTTCGCGCATGGAACAAAATGGAGGGATTTTTGATGAGCGGAATCGCTGTATTCTATAGGGGCGAGAGAGAAATGATAGAAGACTCGCTATCTTTCCTTGCACACAGGGGGAGCGAGCCAAGAGTCCTCGCGGCAGACCGAGAGGTAGGTATGGGCGCTGTGTTGAGCAATGCCTATGAGGATGACATGAATGTCTTTGAAGGGCAAGGTGAGTACGTCGTTTTCGACGGTTTTCTCAGAAACTGCTCCGATGCGCCTTGGCCGGAGAAGATACTGAGTCTTCATAGGAAGTATGGAAATCGATTCATAGATAGACTGGACGGCTCTTTTGCCTTCGCAATTCATACAGCCGGAGAAACTCTGATCGCCCGAGATCCTTTAGGACTGAAGCCTCTTTACTACTGCTTCATAAACGGGTCGATCGCGTGTGCTTCCGAACTCAAGGCTCTGACCGCCTTCTGTAGTGAGGTTAAGGTCTTTCCGCCGGGTTACTACTTCTCTTCCATCGAAGGGTTCAAGAAGTACTCTTCACTCGAAGACCTGCTTACAGATGAGTCGGATGCTCGAAACGAAGAAGAGGCAGCTGAACTGCTGCGGAGTTCTCTTGAAGAGGCCGTTGAAAAGAGACTCTCAGCAGTTAAGTCTGATGCGATAGTCTTCTTGAGCGGCGGTTTGGACAGCAGTTGTATCGCAGCCGTTGCTAGTTCGCTGAGCGGGTCCTTGAGAACATTTACTGTTGGAAGCGGTGACGGGGAAGACCCGGAATACGCGAGGGAGGTTTCCGAGTATCTCGGCACGGATCACAGAGAGCACACCTATGATTTCGATGAGATGCTCGAAGTCTTGCCGGAAGTAATCTATCATCTCGAGTCGTTCGATCCTCCATTGGTCAGAAGCGCTATTCCCATTTACCTCGTTTCGAAGCTGGCAGCCGATGAAGGCAGTTCGTTCGTCTTCATGGGAGAGGGGGCCGACGAACTCTTCGCCGGCTATGAGTACATGAAGGATCTGCCCACTGCAGAGTCTATAGACAAAGAGTCGATGAGGATTACAAAAAACGGTTATCGCTCGGGCTTCCAGCGGAACGACAGAATGAGTCTTGCATTCGGAATCGAATTCGATGTACCCTTTATGGACCCTTCGGTGTTGAACCTTGCCTTCTCCATACCCGCTGAATGGAAGATCCACGGACCGGAAAAGACAGAGAAGTGGATTCTCAGAAAGGCGTTCGAAAACGAGCTGCCGGAGAGCGTCGTGTGGCGGAAGAAGAGCAAGTTCAGCGTGGGTTCGGGCTCATCGCATCTGATGAAAGAATATGCGGAGGAGATGATATCCGACTCAGAGCTTGAGAACGAACGGCGAGACAGCGGAATTAGATCAAAGGAAGAGCTTCTATACTACCGGATATTCGATGACCTGTTTCCCTGTGAAGGCGCCATAGAGACTGTTTATCGAAGCTGATTGAAACTCGTTGTCTAGTCAATAACTCATAGACCGACGATAAACGGTTCGTTTGCCGGGGTGGTTCTTATGACTGCTTCCAGATGTGGAATTCCGTTTACATCTTCCAGATCGCAGCAGACTGCCGAGCCCGAACCACTGACAAACCAGAAAGAAGGCCTTCTCTCTTCGATGCTGAGGACGAATTCCCTCATCCGTGAATCGCTGTTTATTCTGTAAGTCTGATGGATTTCATCCTGTGAGTATTTCAGAGCGCTACCAAGATCGCCCTTTGAGATTTTGGCTACAAATTGCGAAACGCTTTTTATATTGCTCACAGCGTCTTCAAAGGGAATCGATTCGGGAAGCGCCTTTCGCATTACATCTGTGGAGAGCTTGAATTCTGGCACCAGAAAAGTCAGTCTGTGATCTGGCATTTCAAACTTCTCGTAGTCGAATCTCTTTCCGTCGTAGTAAGAGACAACGAGCCCTCCAAGCATACATGGGACGATGTTGTCAGGATGACCTTCGATCTCGGTCCCGATCTCGAGAAGCTTCCTTACGGGAATACTCCCTCCAGTCATCACATTCGCTATAAACAATGCGGAGGCAATTGCCGCTGCACTCGATCCGAGTCCCCGGGCAGGAGGTATCTCACACTCCTGAATTATCTGGATTCCCGGTACCACCTTGCCGGTAATCTTCTCAAATCTCGCTATAGAACTTCTGAAAATCTCTTCCGCATCCTCGATCTCTATTCCATATCTACCTATAGATAAAACCTTAAGTCGATTCGCCTTCTCGAATTGAACGGTATTATGGAGCTTCAAAGCCATACCCACCACGTCAAAGCCGCTTCCCATATTTGCCGTCGTGGCCGGCGCCCTCAGTCTCATTTCAGACCTGCCTCATGAAGGACTGCCTCCAGACTGTTCTGAATGACTATGGGCATATCTACAGACTTGATGACTGCATCGGGGTCTTTGAGACCGTTCCCGGTCAAAGTACAGACAACGAGATCACTTGACCGGAACAACCCCTCTTCGGCCTTTCTAAGGAAACCGCCAAAAGAAGCTGCAGAGGCCGGCTCGCAGAAGACACCCTCGGTGTTCGCGAGCTGCTTCTGCGCGTTCAAGATCTCTTCGTCGGTCAAGGCTTCTATTACCCCTCCCGACTCGTCTCTTGCAGCGACTGCCTTCTTCCAGCTTGCAGGGTTACCAATCCTGATGGCGGTCGCAATAGTCTCGGGGTGTTCGAAGACCCTGTCATATACAATTGGGGCAGCTCCCTCGGCCTGAAAGCCCATCATCTTGGGCAGGCTGTTTGACAGACCTCTCTCGTGATACTCCCGATACCCCATCCAGTAGGCAGTAATATTGCCCGCGTTCCCTACCGGTATGAAGTGGTAGTCAGGAGCCCTTCCTAGAACGTCGATTATCTCGAAAGCGGCAGTTTTCTGACCCTCAAGTCTGTAAGGATTCAGACTGTTCACAAGCGTTACCGGATACTCTTCAGAAATCTTCTTCGCAAGTTCAAGACAGTCATCGAAATTCCCATCTATCTGAATTACCTTTGCGCCATAGATCATCGCCTGGGCAAGCTTGCCCAGAGCGATTTTTCCCTCTGGAATTAAGATTATCGACTTCAAACCGGTCCTTGCAGAGTAAGCGGCAGCGGAGGCCGAAGTATTTCCGGTAGAGGCACAAATTACGGCCTTTGAGCCCTCTTCAATCGCCTTGGCGATAGCCAGAACCATCCCTCTATCTTTGAAAGAGCCTGTGGGATTAGCCCCTTCATACTTCACGTAAACTTTCGGTCCGAATTTCCTGCTGATGTTCTCCAGATATATCAGAGGCGTGTTTCCTTCAAGGAGGGTAATCCTCGGAGTACTAAGAGTTACGGGAAGAAATCTCTCGTAGCTAGCTATTAACCCTTTCATTCGATCTCCTCCAGACTGAAGGCACTGTGAATAGCGTTTACAGCCAAACGCACCTTCTTGCTGTCAATTACGACCGAGATTCTGCTGTTGCTGGCGCTTATCATATCTATGTTGATCCCTTCATTTGCAAGAGTCTCGAAGAGAGTCGCAGCTATGGCCGGTGTGGCAGTCAGGTTGACGCCCACTATGGAAATCTTTGCAATAGCTCTTTCTATGGTTATTTCTCTGGCTTCGCTTCTCGATTTCAAAATATCCTGCTTGAGCTTTGCAAGGTCGCTCGCCTGAACGGTAAAGGCCATTGTGTTGAAATCACCGCTTCTCATACTCTGTATTATCATATCGATATTCACATTCTGCTCGGTAAGAGTCTTGAGCACTCTTGCAGCTATTCCCGGCCTGTCAGGAACTTCTTGCAGAACCACTTTTACGATATCCTGATCAGAAGTTACTGCTCTTACGATAGGTTGCTCCACTTTCGATCCCCTCCATATAAGCGTGCCTCTGGCGTTCGTGTGCGCGTTTTTCACGAGCACCTTTATATCATACTTCCTGGCGAATTCCGACGCTCGGCTTTGAAGCACCTGAGCTCCCTGTTTGGAAAGCTCGATCATCTCTTCCCATGAGATTTCTTTGATCGGTCTGGCCTTCCGGACTATCCTCGGATCGGCAGAATATACGCCATCCACATCTTTGTAGATTTCGCACAGTTGTGATCCCAGAGCCTTCGCAAGCACTACGGCCGTAAGATCCGAACCCCCTCGTCCTAACGTCGTGATCTCGCCAGTATATGTCGATCCCTGAAAGCCTGCGACAACGGGAACATATCCATTTGAAATGTGGCGACTTACTAGATCCGCGTCGATTGAGACGATCCTTGCATTTGAGAAATTCGAGTCAGTCTGAATCCTAGCCTGATTGGCAGAAAGTGAGATAGACTTCATCCCCAGCTCCTGAATTGCCATCGCTACAAGTGCTATAGACTTCTGCTCGCCGGTAGCTAGAAGCATATCCATCTCTCTGCCGTTTGGCTTACTGGAGATCTCTCCGGCGAGTTCATAGAGAGTGTCAGTTTCGACCCCCATGGCCGAAACAACCAGAACGGGCTTGACTCCGCTTTGAACCTTTCTCTGAACACGTTTTGCAACATCCCTTATCTTCTCCGGCGTGTCGACCGACGTTCCTCCAAACTTCATTATCACGACTGAATTGCTCTGCTTCTCGGCGTATCTCGATGCCCTTAGAATATCCGAGATAATCGCAGTTGCAGTTGGTTGTGCGCCTGCACCCTCTCCCCTGAGAATAAACTTTCCAGACAGATCCGTTTCAACCTCTATGGCATTCTCAACACCATCTACGCTCCAGAGTGGATCATCTCTTTCTAGTTCCTGAGGTCTAACAGAAGCTCTTTCCTTCTCGAAATCAATCGTCCCTATGAGCTTGATCTTCCTTCCCTCGTCTGCAGCCCTTTCTATGTCTAGTTTATCTATATCTTCAATTCCTTTCGTCTCTATTGTTGCTATTCCGGGGAAAATCCCAGTCTTTATACCCGTGAGCACCGATAGCTTGTATGCAGCATCTAAGCCCTTCACATCGCTTGATGGATCGGCTTCTGCATAACCCCTTTCCTGAGCAAGCCTCAAAGCTTCTTGGTAACCAATTCCCTTCTGCATCTCAGATAGAATGAAATTCGTTGTCCCGTTGAGTATACCGCGTATGCGTTTGATTCCGTGGAATATCAGGTAGTCCTCAAGAAGCGAGATTATTGGAATGCCACCACCCACGGCAGCTTCAAAGAAGAGACTCTTAATAGGGGAACTGTCGGAGAAGTCATTACCGAATTCGGAGATAAGCATCTTGTTCGCGGTAACCACTGTTCTGTTGAGTTCCAGAGACTGTCTAACCAGTTTTCTGGCGGCCTCAGTCCCGCCAATAGTCTCGACTACAATATCGCTGTTGATAATCAGGTCTTCGAAATCCTCTGCGATCAGGTCGGACGGGATTCCAAGTTTGGCGTACTTGCTTCGAGTCCTTGTTATTACCTTGGAGACAGTACATCTCCTTCCCGATCTCTTCTCGATATCATCTCCCTTTTCAGAAAGAATAGCATATACGCAGGACCCTACTGTGCCGAGTCCGGCAATTCCGATTCTCAACTTGGTGCACCCCCTCCTGAAGCAATGAAGCCGCTATTAATCAAAAGTATACACCGTAAACGCGTGGTAGCGGGTCAGGTTGGAAAGAGTGGAATGAGACGCAATGCGCCGAAAGGCACAGCGGACGCAAGGCTGGGGAGAACATCCCAGGTCGCAATGCTGGCGAAGATCGCGCCAGGACGCAATGCCCGCTTCGCGGGGAAGCAACTCAGAACAACTCACTGAGGCCGTTTCTTTGAAGTGCTCGGCGTGCAGCAAAAAGCGGCTCTTGCATTCGAGATCCCGATCAGTTGCATATCGGGATGACCCTTAACAGGAGCATTCCAGCTATTGTTGTTGATTTCAGAGGACGGTAATCCTTTGACAGCCAACGTGGTTTTCATCAGCGTACAGCGGGCTTCTTGAAGGACGGCAGACTGTTGGCGGTCAACGTTCTACTCAGCAGCGTTCACAGATTGGTGGCTATTAGCCCGCAAAGCGGAACTGGCGTTAGCAGACTGGCTCCTTTTTTGCCTCCTGCCGAAGGCAGCCTTGCGTCTGATGTTTTATGCCAGAGTTTGCTGCGCTTACGTGAAGATCGAGACTCTGACTAGGAGCTTTGTCAGAATGACGACATGTGGTGTCTTCTGAATAACCTAAGGCAGTCATTTCAGACTTGGATCCGGAATCTTGGTTTCGATCTTCTTCTTGGCTTTAACGGAGAACGGAGAACCGATGGCGGTGAACCGAAAAAGCTAACTCTCTGTCTCATCAATTTCACGAAGATAGTCGATAACTTCTTCGAGAGAGAAGTATCTGCTCCATCTCTTCTGCTCTCTACCATCAACCTGCACCACAATCGTCGGGACTGTAAAGACGGAGTGTTCTGAAGCAACCGCAGGATTCTCAACAGTATTTATCTTGTAGAATTTCCAGGAAACAAAAGTGTCTTCAACTTCATCAAGTTTCGCTTCAATCGCAGCACATACTCCGCAGCCCGGACTATAGAAGTCAATAAGAACCTTTCCGACGACTCCCCTCAATTCTGTTAGGGTTACTTCCTTCACTTCATCGCCTCCCAAAAGCATTATAATTGATAATAATAGTAGAATATATGCGAGGTGGAGTCTTGCAACAAAGGAATCAAGATACGGCAGTATTTGTGCCAATCGTGAAGCTCTGCGGAGAATACTATCTGCTTCTTACGCGAAGATCGACAGGGATAAGCCATCCGGGGCAAATCAGCTTTCCTGGCGGTCATATTGAAGATGACGAAACTCTTCTAGAGTGTGCAATAAGGGAAATGAGAGAGGAAATTGGTGCCTCTCCGTCTTCTCTTAAAGAAGTCTACCCGCTGAACATAAATACTACAGTCACATCAGGAAAAGTGATCACCTCATTCGTTGGATTCATAGATAAGCTTGAGTTCAAACTGGACAGGGGAGAAGTTGAGGACGTGATCTTTCTTTCGCTAAAGGCTCTTATGCTAACCTCCCCGGAGACAATTATTATGCCCAATGGAAAGAAGACCATCAGATACCGCTTCCCCGGTTTCGTAGTCTGGGGAGCTACGGCAAGAATAATCGAAGTAGCTATTGAGAGAATACTAGAGATAATTGAGAGTTGTGAAGAAGGTATGTCCGAGTGTATAGATGTCAATTACAAAACACATATAAGAGAGGAGTGATTGAATGCTAGACTTCACGTTTCACAATGCGACCAAGATAATCTTCGGAAAAGATACCGAACAACATGTTGGAACCGAGATTTCCCGGTTCGGCAAGAGAGTTCTTCTTCACTATGGTGGAGGCAGTATAAAGAAGACCGGCTTGTACGACCGTGTTGTAAAAAGTCTAAGAGAAGCCGAAGTTGAGATCTTCGAGCTTGGAGGAGTAATGCCCAATCCAAGGTTGTCTCTTGTAAGAGATGGAATCGAACTCTGCCGAAAAAAGAACGTCGATGCAATCCTCGCAGTTGGCGGGGGAAGTGTTATCGACTCGGCCAAGGCGATAGGAATTGGAGTACCTTACGGTGGAGATGTCTGGGACTTCTACTCGACCGGCAAGAAAGTAGAAAAGATGCTCCCGCTCGGTGTTGTGCTAACAATTCCTGCAGCCGGAAGCGAATCGAGCGGCGGATCTGTAATCACAAACGAAGACGGCTGGTACAAGAGAGCAGCAAACAGTGTTCACATGAGAGCGAAATTCGCAATAATGAATCCCGAACTGACTTTCACACTGCCTGCTTACCAGACGGCGGTAGGTGCGGTAGATATAATGTCCCATGTCATGGAAAGATACTTCACAAATGTGAAGAACGTGGATTTCACGGACAGACTCTGCGAAGCTACTCTAAGAACAATGATCAAGAACACTCCCATAGCTCTAGAAGAGCCTGAGAATTACGATGCGAGAGCGGAGATAATGTGGGCCGGAACCATAGCTCATAACGACTTGCTCAGCACGGGAAGAATCGGAGACTGGGCTACTCACGGCATGGAACATGAACTCAGCGCGATATACGACATAGCTCACGGCGGAGGCCTGGCGATTATGTGGGCTCCGTGGATGACTTATGTGTATAAGCACGATGTGGAACGCTTTGCCCAATTTGCGTACAGAGTCTGGGACGTCGAACCGGACTTCCGTAATCCTGAAAAGGCCGCTGTTGAGGGAATTAGAAGGCTGAAGGAATTCTTTGCTAGTCTCGGTATTCCCGTTACCCTGACAGACGCCGGAATTCCCGACGACAAGTTTGAAGAAATGGCCAAGAAGGCAACTGAAGACGGACCTCTGGGACAGTTCGTACAACTTCATAAGGACGATGTTAAGAAAATCTACGAATTGGCGAAGTGAACTTATGCTCGGTTGAGTGTTACCCCCCCGGCCAAGAAAAATCTCGTTTTTCGTTCCAGAGCGAGGATCTGTTCTTCGTTCTTGGTCAAAGGGAAGATCGTGGTTGGGTTTGGAAAGAGCGGAACAAGACGCAAGGCTGCCTTCGGCAGGAAGTGAGGCTCGCTAACGCGAGGAAGTGATGCCCGCAGAATCGTCCGGGGAAGTGATGCGCCGAGAAGCATCGGCGGAAGTGATGCCACCTTCGGTGGGACGCAAGGCTGGCGAAGACCACGCCAGGTCGCAATGCCCGCTTCGCGGGGAAGTGATGCTGGCGCTGTTGCGCCAGGATGAGAAAAAGCGACTCCTTCGAGCGTTATTGGTTCTCCGCAACGGAAAGATCATCTGTTTCAAGTTTCATGATGCAAGTTTTAAAAGCAGAAACCAAGGCAGCGTTTCTTCCAGCGCGCAGCGGTATTATATGATTAATGTGTCGTTTCTTTTGTAGGGGCGAACGGCTGTTCACCCTTGAGAACAAGAAGAACCTGGAGGTTTGCATTTTGGAACATGATGAAAGACTTATGAAAAGGCGGTCAATTAGACTGAAGGAGTACGATTATTCTCAGACCGGAGCTTATTTCTTGACGATATGTACATATCGGAGGCAGTGTTTGTTGGGAGCCATGGTTGACGGAAGAGTGATCTTGAGTAGCATTGGCACGATCGTTGTTGAGAGTGATTAAGATCTGCAGAAATCAGAAAGGAAATCAAACTAGACACCTTCGTGATAATGCCTAATCACCTGCACGGAATTGTAGCTATACAAAGAGGCGAAAGGGAGATTGTAAGCGGCTGTTTGAAAGCACATGAAAGCGTTATGAAAGCAAAGACAATTGGTTCTTTCGTCTCGGGGTTCAAAGCAGCTGCAACGGCTAGAGTAAACGAACTGCGCGGTACGCCCGGGAAATCTCTTTGGCAACGAAATTACTATGAACATGTCATCCGTGGGGAGAAAGAACTGAATCGAATTCGTGAGTACATTGAGAATAACCCCTTGCGATGGCACATAGACACCTAATTTCCCGGACAAATTATACCTATGAGTTTGGTTGAATCTTCAGACTCTGGAGTATTTCGCGTTGTGGTTTGGTAATCTCAGTAAGGATATGACCGTACTTGCCTGAATATCGTACCTGAGTTAATGTTTCCATCTCGAGAAGGAGTTCTCGGACGGTGTATTTCTCAATGAGTTTTGTATCACGCATTTTCTTTCTCAAAGCACTCATAAGGATCAAGGCAATAAACTGAATAAAGAGTCTGCCATCCATAGAAGCAGCACTGTGAATGCGCAGGCGTTTCATGTCCAGCTGATTCTTCAAGTCATCAAAAGACTTCTCGATCGTATCCTTATTTCGGTATACCCTTAGTGCTTCTACAGGATCTTTAATGCCGTTAGTCAAGATTGCGAGGAAACCTGCGTAACGATCGCGGTATTTCATAATCGCTTCATTATTGAACAACACCTTCCTCCCTCTGACGGGTGTTTCCTTAATGATGAAGAAGGCATCGTATGCCTCTTCATGACCACTTACAGTCTGCCCACTTGCCAGTTCTTCCTTGTAAGAGAGTAATTCTTCAGTGAATGTATCCATTGCAGTGGCTGCTGCGATGTGCCAAGAAGGCGAAGAAGGAAACTTCAAGCCATGCTTAATCGAAGATGAGGGAGGGCCCCTCGAAG